>JAFAQT010000382.1 GCA_019246215.1 Verrucomicrobiota bacterium | reverse complement strand
GTCTGTCCTTCGCGCTAACCATCTCCGGTCCCCGCAAGGCGGCATGCAGCGCTTCCACCTGTTGTTTACTCGGTGCCCGCTTCAGGAACATGACTAGGAGATGGGCCGGGTCGCGTTTGGCTTCTTCTGGAAAAGGATTGTGAGCGATGATCCGCTTCCACTCTTCCTGAGGCCGAACAAAGAAGTCGGTCTGAAGATCGAGGCGCTTCGCAGTCTCTTTCTCCAGGAAGTCTTCAAGATCGTCTCCGGTTCGTGCGCCGCCGCGGAAAACCAGGTTGCCGGTTTGTAGAATGGAGTGCACGTCGCTGAACCCGAGTTCCGTCAGCAAAGTGCGCAGCTCAGCCATGATGGCCTGCTTTTGGCCGCCTACATTGACAGCGCGAAGAAGGGCAATGTGAGCCGACATCAGAACCGTTTATCACTCGCATTTTGATTCGATCCTGCAATCCGGAATATTCGACCGGCGGCGCTTCCCAAATGTTTCAACATCGACGAAAGAACAAGATCGGGGAAGAATGTAGCGCACACTGCTGGTACAATCGCTCGCCTCGCGTACAATCTCCGATATGCCTAAAATCGTTCGCTTTCATGAGGTTGGCGGGCCAGAAGTTTTGCAGCTGGAGGAGTTGCCCGCTCCTCAGCCGAAAAAAGGTGAGGTGCGGATCAAGGTCGAAGCCATCGGGTTGAATCGCGCGGAGATGATGTTCCGCAGCGGACAATACCTCTATCAGCCGAAATTCCCTTCGACACTCGGATACGAGGCTTCCGGGACTGTTGAAGAGATTGGTCCGGGAGTGACCGGATTTAAACCGGGAGATCGCGTGAGTTCGGTTCCATCGTTTTCCTTGGAGGACTACTACACTTACGGAGAAGTGGCTCTGTTACCTGCGTCCGCATTGGCGAACTATCCGGAAAACCTGAGCCCTGTCGAGGGTGCATCAATCTGGATGCAATACTTGACTGCGTATGGGCTTATTGAGTTTGGGAAGATGCATCAGGGGCATCACGTATTGATTACGGCTGCGGCGAGTAGCGTCGGGCTTGCGGCGATCCAGCTAGCGAACTCGGTGGGTGCTATCCCGATTGCGACAAGCCGAAACGAGGCGAAAACGCACTCGTTACTCGGGGCCGGTGCGAAATTCGTCGTCAACACCAAGGGCCGGGGTTGGGCTGACAAAGTACGGGAAATCACGGCGGGTGCCGGCGTGGACCTGGCGTTTGATCCGGTGGCTGGGCCCGAACTTGAGCAGGTCGCGGAGACGATGCGACCGGAAGGGATGATTTTTGTCTACGGCGCGCTTGCACCAGAGCCGACCCCGTTTCCGCTTTTTGCTGCCATTGGCAAGAATCTGATCCTGCGGGGCTACACTTTGTTCTCGGTTGTCCAAGACCCCGAGCGAGGCGAACACGCGAAACGTTGGGTATACGACCAGATTGCAGATGGTAAATTGAAACCGATCATCGCACGCACCTTCAGTCTCGACCGGATCGTAGATGCGCACCGATACATGGAATCGAACGATCAGATCGGCAAGATTGTGGTGACGCCTTGATCGCAAAAAGCGAGGAAATATAACCGACAGCCCCCATTGCTACTGACAGCCCTAAAGCGGTTGCCTGAGCCCGCGCCCTATGGATTTTTCGGATCGCCTCGGCCCCAGATTCGCTTAACATCTTCGGCAATATTTTCGCGCGTCTCTTTATCGAGGCTGAGCCGGATTCTTTTTCGATCCTATCGATCACTTGTTGAATCCGGTCTTCGAGCGCCGCGTTCGAGATCAACTCCTCAGGATCAGGAGCAATGCATTTGAATCGACAAGGAAATCGATAACGCGCTCGACCCAATTCGCAGGCTCGCAGGCACGATCGATGAGGGACTCGTGGGTTTCGGCTTCTCTTGCGTAGGCGTCCTGCACCGGTGACGGGATCTCTGCGTTCCCATTTTGGACCTTCCACCTGAGCAGGCGACAGCGAAACTTGTGTGTAAGTTTCAAATTATTTGAGGCGACTTTATCCACAATAATGAGATGCGAGCACTCCGTTGC
>JAFAQT010000349.1 GCA_019246215.1 Verrucomicrobiota bacterium | reverse complement strand
CACATAACTTAGCTATTCGATCCGATGCGCGGCCGCCTGAGCCTTGAGACATAGTTCAGCCGCTTTGAACGCGTGTTCCTGCGTCATTGCCGTTTCTGTCCCATTCAGGCAATCGAGAATAAGCTGTCCAAAGAACGGAAAGCCCACTTTTCCGCGGAGACCAAAATGTTCTTCGCCTTTGTCGTTCACCAAAAACAGATGGTCTCCCTCCGCCTCCCGGGAAATATCGATATACTTCCGCATCTCAATATAACCTGCAGTGCCCGAAATGATCGTCCGACCGTCTCCCCAAGTCCGCAGACCTCCAGGAGTGAGCCAGTCCACTCGGAAATAGGAAGTTGCCCCGTTCTCGGCAACCAGGGCTGCGTCCCCAAAATCCTCCAGTTCCGGATATTGCTTATTCGCGTAATTGGCCACCCTCGCTGAAGTGACGGCCGCGTCCGACGCTCCACTAAAGAAAAGGAACTGTTCGATCTGATGGCTGCCGATATCGCACAGGATCCCGCCATACTTCGCTCTTTGGAAAAACCATGCCGGCCGCGAATCGGCACTGAGGCGATGAGGGCCCAGGCCCAATACATTCACCACACGGCCAATCGCGCCCTGCCGGACAAGGTCCCCGGCGAACACCGCACATTCGACGTGGAGACGTTCACTGTAATAAACCATGTATTTCTTGCCGGTCTCAGCCGCCACAGATCGAGCCTCCGCCAGTTGTCCCATCTCAGTAAACGGGGTCTTGTCTGTAAAGTAATGTTTGCCTGCTCTCATGACTTTCGAACCGAGGGGGCCCCTTTCAGAAGGAACAGCAGCGGCAGCAACCAGATTCACTTGCGGGTCTTCGAGAACCTGGTCTAACGACTCGGCCACTCGCACGTCAGGAAAACTTTTCCGGAAGGCTTCGACCTTGACGAAATCGGGATCGAAAACCCAGGCCAGTTCGCCTCCCGCTTCGATCAACCCGTTGCACTGGCCGTAAATGTGACCATGGTCGAGGGCAACCGCCGCGAATAGGAAATCGCCAGGTTGGACCACTGGCTTTGGTTTCCCTTTCGGAGCGTAATCGTGACCTGTCTGGCTCATCGTTAAAAATGGGCTTGTTCGGTTGGTTAACCAAATTAAGTCGCCATGCCGTTCGAGACCTTCCTGTGAATCGTTGAGTACTGCCGGGTAGACGCAGCAATCAATTTTCGCAGATGCTCTTCGAATATAGTGCCGTCGATAGGAAGCTGGACAGATTGATTTTCCAACGTTGAGAGCAGAAACGCGTTCGCCATCTCCAGGGAATGGATCCCTTCGCGAGCCGGCGCAACCAACGGCGTTCCGTCGAGAATAGCTGAGACGAAATTCCCTAGGATTCCGCTATGCTGGGGACCATGGCCCTCGATCGGGATTCGAATTTGCCAGGTACCAGGTATCGAAAAACGGCCAGGATCTGTTCGTGAAAAATGACTCATGGGCACCTCATTCCGGGTAAAAAGAAAGAGATCGTTTTCGATCACGACCCTGCCTTGTTCGGCAGCCACTTCGAGTCGGTTCGTGCCCGGCGCCTCTCCAGTGGAAGCACTGAATACGGCTGTCATATCGTCCGAATACTCGAGATAAGCGGTCACGTCATCTTCGACTTCGATTTCATGATAGCGGCCAAAATGACAAAATGCGCGAACCCTGGCAGGCATTCCGAAGATCCATTGGAACAAATCCAGGTTGTGCGGACACTGGTTGAGCAATACACCGCCGCCCTCGCCTGCCCAGGTCGCTCTCCAATCACTGGACCGATAATAGGCTTCAGTCCGGAACCAGTCGGTGATCGTCCAATTGACACGCCTGATCGCCCCGAGATCGCCGGACCGCACCAATTGACGGAGCTTCAAAAAAAAAGGGTCCATACGCTGATTGAACATCGCGGCAAAGACCTGATCCGAGCGCCGATGAGCCGCAATTAAACGTTCGGCATCTGATTTATGAACTGAGATCGGCTTTTCAACAAGGATATGCCGTCCAGTTTCGAGAGCCTGAATACCGATGGAGGTATGTGAGTAATGCGGAGTGGCAATCAGAACGGCGTCGGTCTCCGATGATCGTAGAAAATCATCCACCGAGACGAAACCTTCGGCCGATGAGAACTGATTGAGGCGTTCGGCCTTCAAGTCACATACAGCCGTAAGCTTGCAACGGGGGACATGGCCATTGATAACGTTTTGCGCATGAATCGCCCCCATCGTGCCAATCCCAACGATTCCGAGTTTTACTGTTTCCATATTGAGCTGTACTATCTTCCCCCCTTGATGCTTCCAGCCAGCGATCCCTTCACAAAAAAGCGCTGGAAGCGGAGAAGACTACGAGCAGCGGCACCATCGCCATGGTTGCGTAAGCAAACAATGTTCCCCACTCAGCGTGTTCGTTCGTCCCAGATTCGCCAGTGATAATTGCAGTGTGTAATTTGTTGGCTGTTAACTACATTGAGCGGCCACAGGTAATCGTTCCGCCGCCAAGGTAAAACTCAAAATGCCGGCTGCCCCTACCCTGTAAAGCCTCTTAGAAACCTGCTTGGGAGAAATATTGGATTAGAAAGAGAACTGGGTGAGCTCATTTCCATCGTTTGAGGCTGATGCCAGTTAGGAGGCTAAGACTTGGCGGAATTAAACCCTCGTTTTTGTAATTCTTCGATCGTTCTCGAGATCATTTGCGGCGTCGGGACTATAACGTCTCATATTTCGCATGCCCCGGCCCGATCGGAAGCGTGACCGACTCATTCCTTTCGTTAGAATGATACGTGGCGGCAATGAGCTCTAAGGCCGCACGAGCATCCGCCAATGTTACCGGCAGTTCAGTTCCGTCCCAGAGCGCGTGATAAAAGCGATAGAACTGACCTGCGTAGCCTTCGAGGGAAGGCGTGAATTGCTCAAGTGCACCCTTCATCTGCTTTTCATTTCCAGCGGCGTTGAAAGAGAAATGCCAGGGATCGCCTGAGTTGGCGTACGGCTTAGTGTTACTCTCTGCAGTCACGTTTCGAAACGTGAATCGATGCCTGGAGATTTCAGCTATAGAACCAAGTGTCACTGAAATCGTGCCGAGCGATCCGTCTCGCATTTCCATCGATATTGCCACGCAATCTTCAACCTCGATCTGATTTACGCGCGTAGTCACCCGGCCGAAAACGCTCTTCGCCGGCCCCAGAATGTAGAGCACGATGTCGAGAGCATGGATAGCTTGGCCTAATAAGGCACCGCCCAGTTCGGTAGCCCGCTTCCCGCGCCATGGAGTACGGTAGTACTCAGTGTCCCGCCACCAAGCAACGTCTACATTAAATACGAAGGCTTGGCCGGCAAGGTTTTGCTCAACCAGGTATTTGAGTTTCTGGAGGCCGCGGCCAAACCGATATTGAAAGATCGGCATGATCTGGCGGCCGCTCTCGGCCGCGAGACGTGCGAGCGAATCGATCGCCGCAAGACTGCCAACCAGCGGCTTCTCGCAAATGACGTGTTTTTCCGCTTTCAGCGCCGACTCGATTTGGCCCAGATGCAAAGCTGGCGGTGTACAAATGTCAATGACGTCGATATCCGGCAAGCTCGAAACTTCAGCCAAGCTCCCCACTACTTTCGGGATCCGATATTTTTCGGCCAGCGCTGCGGCGCGCTCGAGGTTAAGGTCGCAAAGTACTTTAACATCAAAGAGCTCTGGGAATACCTGAAAGCCTTTGATATGTTCGACGCCGATTCCCGAGCCGACAACCGCAATTCCTAGAGGGTTACTCATGATCAGAAACCGGTGAAATGAGCTGGAGAACCATATACGAGATGCGATACGGTTCCATAGTTTGATTTGTGCTAAATCAGGCACGCACCTGCTTGGGCTTCGATGCAAATCTTCCTATCGATCGCTGGGAGTCGATGGTACCCTCCGTCACCAACTATGAAAGCAGTTACCGATCATCCAGTACACGATTTGATTGCAACCCGATGGAGCCCGTATAGCTTTGCGGACCGATCGGTGAGCGACGAGGACCTGCGATCGCTCTTCGAAGCAGCACGTTGGGCAGCCTCTTCCTATAACGAGCAACCCTGGAATTATATTATCGCGAAAAAAGAAGACGCCGACGAATTCGAGCGATTGCTGTCTTGCCTGGTCGACGGCAATCAAGTCTGGGCCAAAAATGTCTCGGCGTTGGCGCTCGGCATTTCGAGCTTGAACTTTGCACGCAATAACAAACCAAATCGCGCCGCCATTCATGACCTTGGTTTGGCAGCAGGAAATCTTGTATTAGAGGCGACTTCCCGCGGCCTTGCCGTTCATCAAATGATTGGCATCCTGCCAGATAAGGCTCGTGAGCTCTATTCAATTCCGGAAGGGTACGAGCCGATGACCGGCATCGCTATAGGGTACGCCGACGACCCGATCAATCTGCCCGAGGAGTTGCGCACACGAGATGCCGCCCGCCGCCCCCGCAAGACGCCTAAAGAGTTCATCTTTCGCGGCAGGTGGGGCGTTCCATCCAGCCTTTTCTGACCTTTTGCCGAAACGGGAGTTTGTTGACTTTTGCAGCCAACCTTTTCCAAATCCGGAAAAATAACGGCCGGATCCTGACCCCTCGCCCCCGGTTGGCGTCCTTTGAGCTTTGCCCTAGTTCCTAGTGTACCGTCTCCTAAATCCCTTAAGTTTCGCCATAGGCCAGGTGGCTGTTTTTCAAGGCACGAGGGACGAGCATATCTAGATCGATATGTAAGGAGCGAGCAACGCGGAAAAACAGCGAACTGGACACGGCTCAGAGGGTTGCGTTGAAAATGGGCCGGCGGCTGCGTTGCTCGTCGGTTACGTATCCATTCAGATATGCGCCGTTCCTCGCGCCTTGCCGGCGGCCAATTTTGAACGCAACGAAACTCAAGGATTTAGGAGACGGTACACTAGGCCGCCATTACTTCTTTCTCGTGAGCCTCTGCGATAATCACCTATGACACCTGCATAGGTCTGCGAATGACTCTCGCCCTTGATTGCTATTCTCGTGATAATAGTTCCGTTCAGCAGGAGAAATCTGTCAGTTTTAGCAAGATGACTACAGCCGGGATTGAGCTTACCCGACCTGAGGAAGAAGTACCGGGTGGGAAGCCTCCGGACGAAATGGATCGGGCCGGCTGAGGCGGAATACTCTACTCCTACAAACGACGTTACTCACGGCTACCGGGTCTTAAGTTCGCCATTGAAGCGAAGAAATCGCAGGCTCACGGCGCTCGCTATTGTCGGGGGTGCCTTCTTCTTTCCCCGCAAGCGGGTCCTGCTTTGCATGGTTCTCAACGAGAGAACCTCGTCGTGGTATGGCTTTCAGCGGACCACCGAGACCAGGGTGCCGAGACAGCGCGCCGCGAAATCTTTACCGA
>JAFAQT010000067.1 GCA_019246215.1 Verrucomicrobiota bacterium | reverse complement strand
GATCACCTCGCGGTGGAGGAACCGCTTGAAATTGTCCTCCGCTTCCGCAGACGGGCCACGCTGGTGCGCAAGCCGATCTCAATTACCATGCGCACTCCGGGCCAGGACCAGGAGCTAGCTGCTGGCTTTCTCTACACCGAAGGTATTCTGGATCATCGGGCCTCGATTGAGGAATTAGCACCCGGCGCAGATTCTTCAATCACTATCACGGTTGCGGGCAATCTCGATCTGAGCCGGCTTGAACGGCATTTTTACATATCGTCAAGCTGCGGAGTGTGCGGCAAAACTTCGCTGCAAGCCTTGCAGATGACTCGCGAAATTCACCTCGAACCCTCTCGTCCGAAGCATCCGGTCGAGTTTCTGGTCCAAATCCCGCGTATAGTCCGCGAGAAGCAATCGAGTTTCGAGCGCACCGGCGGACTTCATGCGGCAGCACTATTCGATTCGCAACGAAGACTTGTTCGGGTGTGCGAGGATATCGGCCGGCACAATGCGGTTGATAAGCTGGTCGGGGCAGAATTGCTGGCCGGCCGGACCGATTTTTCGGATCTATTGCTTTTCGTGAGTGGTCGAGCAGGATTCGAGCTGATTCAAAAATCGATCATGACAGGCGTCCCGTTCATGGCCGCAATTGGTGCTCCCTCGAGTCTCTCTGTCGAATTGGCACGGCAGTATAGCTCGACGCTAATCGGATTCTTACGGGACAATCGATTTAACTTATACTCTGGATCGGATCGCATCCTGGAGACAGTCGAAAGTCTTCATGGGTCACAGGAAATCAAAATACAGGCATGAAAGAAGATAATCGATCTTTGACTTCCCGCGGATCGGGGGCACCGTCAGCCGATCCCTTTGAAAGGCCGGAAATCAGTCCGCTGGGCCGGTCCGAATCGGCGCCGGCAAAGTGCTCCTCTATGCACCCGGAGGGCGCAATTCCGGGGGCGCAGCCACCGATCGATATCGCCGGAATCAAGCTCCGTGAACGCCACGGGAGCGCGGCTGGCTTGGCAGCGATTGTCGCGACCATGCGATATGTCTGGGGTGGAATGGGCATTGCTCGCGGGACCCAGGCATTGCTGCAGGTCAATCAGTTGGACGGCTTCGACTGTCAAAGCTGCGCTTGGCCGAGCCCGGATCAATCGCGGCACGTTGCCGAGTTTTGTGAGAATGGAGCCAAAGCGGTCTCTAACGAAGGAACCCGCAAACGGGTGACTCCGGAATTTTTCAAAGAACATAGCCTGCATGATCTGCTCGGTCGTTCCGATTACTGGTTGAACGAACAAGGCAGATTGACTCATCCGGTGGTCTAGACGGAAAAGAGCAATCATTATGAACCGATCAGCTGGGAACAGGCGTTCACCCTACTAGCCGCGGAACTGAACTCCCTCGATTCACCGCATGAAGCGGCATTTTATACCTCCGGTCGGACGAGCAATGAAGCGGCTTATCTGTACCAGCTGTTTGCAAGGAGCTTCGGCACCAACAATCTTCCTGATTGTTCGAACATGTGCCACGAATCGAGCGGCGCCGCTCTCAAGGAAACAATAGGGATCGGAAAAGGGACGGTGACATTGGACGACTTTTTGAAGGCAGACGCAATATTCGTGATCGGTCAGAATCCGGGCACGAATCATCCGCGGATGTTGACCTCTCTCGAACTTGCCAAGGAAAACGGCGCAAAAATCATCAGCGTTAACCCTCTGCCTGAGGTTGGCAATTTTCGGTTCAAAAACCCCAATCCGCAGAGCTTCAAGGATCCCTTGAAAACGGCCGGAAGATTCTTCGGCAAGGGTGCGAAGCTTTCAGATCTCTGGCTTCAAGTGAAAATCAACGGAGATCTCGCCCTGTTCAAGGGAATCATGAAAGAGCTCCTGGAGGAAGAAAGAAAGTCTCCCGGGAAAATTTTCGATCACGAATTCATCGCGCGTTACACGACCGGTTGTAAAGATTTGTTAGCCGAACTGGAAATCGCCAGCTGGCAGGCCATTCTGGATAGCAGCGGGCTCACGCGGGGCCAGATTCGCGAAGCAAGCGATATCGTGCTGGGTTCCAGGAACATCATTTGTTGCTGGGCAATGGGCCTGACGCAGCACAAGAATTCCGTCGCAACGATTCGTGAGGTGGTAAACTTCCTGCTTCTGCGCGGTAATATCGGCCGACCAGGAGCGGGCGTTTGCCCTGTTCGCGGCCACAGCAATGTACAGGGCGACCGTACAATGGGCATTTGGGAAAGACCCACTCCATTGTTTCTCGAAAAATTAGCGCAGCGGTACGGCTTCGAGCCTCCGCAGGAACATGGTTGCGATACAGTAGATTGCATTCAGGCGATGCATCGCGGCCAAATCAAACTATTCTTTGCGCTCGGTGGAAACTTTTTATCTGCTGCGCCGGACACGGAGTTAACGGCGGAAGCGCTAGGCCGCTGTCGGCTGACAGCGCATGTTTCCACGAAATTGAATCGATCTCACCTTGTGACCGGGCGCCAGGCCCTGATTCTGCCTTGTCTTGGCCGGTCGGAAATCGATCAGCGCGCGACTGGTAATCAATTTGTTACCGTTGAAGATAGCATGGGAATCATTAATCCTTCTCGAGGCCAGCTAGCGCCCGCATCGGATTGCCTGCTCAGTGAACCGGCAATCGTGGCGCGTCTGGCGGAAGCGGTGCTTGGAAATAGATCGAGGCTGCGGTGGGGCCAATGGGCGGAGGATTACAATCTGATCCGAGAAGAGATTGCACAGGTCATTCCCGGTTTCGAACAGTTCAATGCCAGGATCACGGGCGGCATCTTCTACCTGCCAAATCCGCCAAGGGACGAAAGAAAGTTCCCTACCCGGACCGGCAAAGCAACCTTTACTCTCAACGGGATCGAACCCCTTCCAGTCGAGATCGGGCAATATGTCCTGATGACTATCCGATCCCACGACCAGTTCAACACCACGATTTACGGGTTGGACGATCGCTACCGCGGAATCTACAACGGGCGCCGGGTTATCTTCATGAATCCTGAGGACGTAGAAGAGGCCGGTCTGACTCAGGGGCAACCGGTGGACATCACTAGCCACTTTGATGGTTACGAGCGTCAGGCAAACCGTTTCCTCGTAGCTCCCTACCCGATTCCGCGACATTGCGTGGCGGCCTATTTTCCCGAAGCCAACGTCCTCATTCCCGTTGGGAGTGTTGCTGAAAGGAGCAACACCCCGACATCGAAGTCGGTAATTGTTACCATTTCTCCGTCACCTGATGTGGAATCGGTTAGCCGCAGGCTGCGCGTCGAAGCCGCTGAAGCAATACATGCACCCGTGGCGCAGGCACTCACGGAAGGAACATAGGAACACCCGCACTGACGCCGCCCACCGACTCACCTCTTCTCCCCGCGATACATGATCGCTTGCACCTTTTCCAAAGTCACCAGCCCGCCCCCAATCATTCCGTCCAAAACCGTAAGGAAAGCCTGAATTTTCTCCTCCCGATCGACTATTTCGACAAGCATCGGCAAATCGAGGGAAAGACGTAAGATCTTGGCCGAATGGAGATGGCTCGATTTCCCGTATCCGAGCGGTCCTCTCAGCACAGTTGCGCCGGCCAATCCTGCTGCACGCGCTTTCAATACGATCTTCTCGTATAACGGAGCGCCCTCAAACTCGTCGTCTTCGCCGATAAAAATGCGGAGCAACATAGCCTCTTTTGGTAGTTCCATAGGTTCGGTCCCAAGATAAAGTTAGAAATTCTGACCAATCCACCAGCCTGTGACGACCAGCCCAAGGCAGATCGTTGTCGAGACCAGAATGTTCACCAGTGCGGATCCCCACCGTTTGCCCAGCATCAGGTTCAGGGTCTGCAAACTGAAAGATGAAAAGGTGGTTAATCCACCGCAAACGCCGACGGTCAGGAAGACTCGCACGGGTTGCTCCCAAAGGGCACCGGCTGCCCTATTTAACAGGCCAGCGGCAAGACCTATTATAAAGCATCCGGCCATATTTACGAACAAGGTTCCGTAGGGAAATGTTTCACCATACCGTTGAGCGATCAGCCCTGACCACCAATAACGGCACAGACTGCCAATCGCACCGCCCAGAAGAACTAACAGAACATTAATCATTCTAATGCCGCGCCCGGGCAAGGCGCTTCCGGCGTAAAAAACGCGAGGTTTTCACCAGTGATACTGCAAACGGTGTGCTTAGTAGATAACCCAGCCAGGCGGCAACCAAACAAAGAACGTGGGACAGGAGAATGTTCGCGCAGGTATCGAGCCATTTGTGTTGGCGGATCGCGTCAAGAGACAGGAGACTGAAAGTGCTGAACGTGGTATAGCCGCCACAAAAGCCGATCAGTAGAAAAAGACGGGCCCTCGGCCCCAGATAGATTCTCTCGCTGGGGCCCGACACAAAATGTAAAATTGAAATGATAAAACAGCCCGATACGTTGATTGCGAGCGTCGCCAGGGGAGGCCAGGGATGGAACAGAGCGAACCATTGGCCCACTTCGTATCGGGAGAGGCTGCCAATGCCCCCGCCGATTGCTACCAGGACAGAGTTTCTCATATTATAACCTGAGCCCATTATTCAGGGTGCCCTCCCTTTCCTTTAAGTTCTAGTGCACTGTATCACTTGTGTCGGGAGCGCGGTTGAGCCGCCGCGGGTCCAGTGGCAAGGCGCGCGGAGGGAGCATAGCTTGAGTCCTAGTCTAGGGTGACCGACGAGCAACGTAGCCAATGGGCCCGCGCCGGCTCAACCCTTCGGGCCGGAGCACTTTTCGGCCCATGCTGAAGTCTCCTAGTCGTTACGTTTCACATCGGATTCGCTCCTCCTTCGACTCCTTGCCTGAGCCGAAAATTGCTGCGGCCGCGCTCCCGATATAGTGGTACAGTGCACCAGGCTTTACCGGCCCTGGCTGATTAACAGCGGTTCTCTCTTGAGTTATAACCGGCCGGAAGGCAAACACCATTGCCGCGGCAGAGGTTAGCTGGATTCAAATGGATTTCAAGCAGACGTGATTCGAGACGGATTTTGGAAGTCGAAAAAGGGCGACGACACGAAAAAGGGTAAAGAGTGAAAGTTCCGAACAGTGAAGGAATGGCAAACCAGACTGTCCCCAAGCCATGCGTAGCGCACCGCGAGGCGACAGGGGAGCCTGCAAACGTACGTAATTTTCCGTTCTTGAGGTGCCCGGAACTGGTCCGCAGCCCGATTTATAACGCATGTTTCTTCCTCCCCTCGGGATTTGGTCCGGGGCGATCTTATCGGCAACCGCCTCCGCTATTCACGCCGTCTGAAAGCTTTGGCACTACAGCGTTCACAGAAAAACCAAGTATAAAGCACTTACCGTGCTTTACTCTCCGTTTCGTGCATGGACCCCA
This sequence comes from Verrucomicrobiota bacterium, assembly GCA_019246215.1. GTDB lineage: Bacteria > Verrucomicrobiota > Verrucomicrobiia > Chthoniobacterales > JAFAMB01 > JAFAMB01. Next base: position 9,678 of record JAFAQT010000067.1, on the reverse strand, counting down.
AAAAAATCTAGATTTTTTCTCGCCAGCGGTATTTTGACAAATGCGTTCCATCCTCTTCCTGTTTGTCACCGCAATGCCGCTCCTCCTTCTCGCCGAGGGTACGCCTCTGGATTCCTTGCCGCAGGCGGTGCGAGAAACGGTCGAATTGGAAAAAGGAGACGGTGTGGTAAAAAGGACCGAGAGTTACGCGTGGGGCAACGTAACTATCTTCAAGATTGAGATAGACCGGGGCGGAGTTGCGGCACTCGAACTGCAGATTGCCGGGAACGGTAAGTTGATCCGGGTCGATGACCTCCGAAACGACAAGAACGATGAGAACGGGGATCAAAGTGATTCTTTGCCTTAGCGAAATGCTGCCGCTTCCTCGCTCACAACCCGCTTATGCGAACAGCAAGGGCTAGAACGAGACCCGATAAAGGAAAGTCATCAGGGGGCTAAACCCGCGTCCTCCGGTGTATTCCAATTTGTCAGCTGAGGGAGTTCGCTTGAATCAACTTCGCAGCCAATCATGAGACGATTTTTCAGTAACTTGTCGATGAAATGCTGAAGAGCGTAGTCGCGGTCTTTAAGCTGCTCGAGTGCCACTCCAAGTGCCGCTTTCGGGTATATGGCAGCCAGGGGTTCGAAACAGCTCTGATGCACAGGAACGACGCCGCGGCCAGCTTCGCAACGGCCCAACAGTTTTTTCAAAAATCCAGACTGGATTTTAGGTAAATCAATCGCCAGCACAAGAAGGAGGGCGTTCCGCGTACGGCGCAAACAGGTTGCAATCCCTCCCAGCGGGCCTACGCCGGTCCACTCGTCCGCAAAAACCACGATTGAGCCGGGGTACCCTTGCTTCTGCGGGCCAGAAATGACGAGCTTTTCGGGGGAGACAGATCGCAGCACCGCCAGTTGACGTTCCCAAAGAGGCATCGACGCACCTTTCCATTCGCTCGGAAGATACGCCTTGTCCTGGCCCATGCGCCGGGATTTGCCGCCGGCTAGCAGCACCGCTGTGAAAGGTGGGCTCATCTGGAGTAGTCAGTGTCAATTGCCGGTTGTCTTCTTAAAAGGAATGAAATGCCAAGCTGAGAACTTCTTAAGCTGGGCCCAATATCTTTTTAAGGGAGGGCTTTCAGCGAAAAGCATTGGCGGTAACTGTCAGCCCTACGGCGACATTGACAACTGGCAACTTACATCGATGACTGCCATTATGAGAACCTATGGATAACCGGATCGATGCAAGGTTCTCGGCACTCCGCAGCGAAGGTGCCAGCGGATTCATGGCATACATTACCGGAGGCGATCCTACACCGGAAAGGACTTTGGACATCGCTCTCGCTTTATCTAAAGCCGGAGTCGATTTTCTGGAAATCGGGATTCCGTTTTCTGATCCCCTCGCAGACGGAGTGGCAAATCAGCTTGGGGCGCAACGTGCGTTGGCCGCGGGCGTGACAGTTCCGAAATTGCTGAAAACAATTATTGAGATCAGAAAGTACCTCGATTTTCCGATCATCCTCTACAGTTATCTCAATCCGTTGTTTCAATATGGGTTCGAACGATTCGAACGCGATGCGGCTGCCGCAGGCGCAGACGGTTTGCTGCTGCTGGATTTGCCGCCGGATGAAACCCTGCTGCCTGACAATCAGGCGAAACTTCTGCATCGGATTCGTCTCGTGGCGCCGACGACCTCTAAAGAGCGGATTGAACAGATCGTCTCCAGGGCAGACGGATTCATTTATTATGTCTCTCAGGAGGGAGTCACCGGTGAGCGAGAAACGCTGTCACAAACGATCAGTGAACATGTCGCAATGATTCGTCGCGAAACAGATCTGCCGGTTGCAGTGGGTTTTGGTATTTCGAATGCGGCCCAAGCTGGCCTGGTGGCCTCATTCGCGGATGCCGTTGTCGTTGGCAGCGCGATCGTTCGGCGGATAGGTGAATTCGGCCAAGACGAACAACTGCCCCTCCGTATCCAGGAGTTTGTCGACCCGCTAGTTCGAGCAGTCAAATCCGGTCGCCGGAACGGCACGCAGATCGCAAAGGCGGGTCCCCGCCTCTGATCGTCCTCGAGGAAAGCCGGCGCGACCTTCCCCCGCGTAAAGAGTCGCGGATGAAAACGATTATCGGAACGAGTTCGAGCAAGGAGCGCTCGTGCTTGAAATTCCTTTACAACGGGAGAGGCGATCGGTTTTTGCTAACTCACCACGGCTTCTTGAGCCAAAGATCAAGACAGTTCAGGAGGCGAAGAAGCAGGTGCCGCGGCGAGTGTGAATCACGACAGGTTGGGGAAATATCTTTTACCCAACATCGAAGTGATCGGGTATTCCCATCTCTGACCTGAGAAAGCTTTGATGATCCCGATCACCCATAGAATCGTGCCCCCGAGCCAGACTAAAAGCCATAACAAGGCGAACAGAAGTCCGAAAATAAGGCCAATACCGGGAAGATGACCGAGGATTCCTGATAAAATCGAAATAGCAAGGAAAGCCCCAATCCATGTCGCCCCAAAAAAGATAGACTGGATAGCCCAGTGACGGACAAATAGGTCTTTTTTCTCGATGAAGTAGAAGATGATCCCTCCCGGAAGATGGAAGATACTACAAATTCCGGCGGCGACGTTCGAAGGCAGCCCAGTATCGCTTGCGGTTACAGGAGGTGGAATAGCTTCGGCCATAAAAACTGTTGAACTTGCGCGCGGTTTAGATATACGCCCTCCCCACCGCCAGTCCGGCCCGGACCGCCTTGCCGACGGCCCATTTTGAACGCAACGAGATCACCATTGGATGCCAGACCATACACTAGAAGGCGACGAGGGAAAGTCAAGATTTCGCGTGCTTAGGGTAAGGCGCGGCGCTAACTTCCGCGCTTTATGTTGAGCGCAGGAATTGTGGGATTGCCGAACGTGGGAAAGTCAACGCTGTTCAACGCGGTGACTCGCACTCACAGGGCGCAAGCCGCGAACTACCCTTTTTGCACGATTGAGCCGAACCAGGGAGTGGTTGCGATACCTGACCGGAGGCTCGAGACGCTGACAAGGATGTCCAAATCCATGCGCATGGTCCCCGCGGCTATCGAGTTTGTTGACATCGCCGGCCTTGCCGCTGGCGCAAGTCAGGGAGAGGGCCTGGGCAACCAGTTTCTGAGCCATATTCGCGAGGTAGACGCGATCGTGCAGGTTGTACGCTGTTTCGAGAGCGCCGACGTTCATCATGTGAGCGGCTCAGTCGATCCGATCCGGGATATCGAGGTGGTCAATACAGAGTTGATCCTGGCTGACCTCGTGTCGGCTCAGAAACGCTTCGAGCGCTTGCAAAAACAGGTTCGAACGGGAGACAAACAGGCCAAGGCAGAGGCCGCTCTGCTTGAGGCTCTGATCCTTCATCTGAATAGCGGAAAACCGGCGATAACACTGGAGATAGGCCCGGAGGAGAAGCTATCGCTACGATCTTTTTTCCTGCTGACCGCGAAACCCACAATTTTTGCATGTAACGTTTCGGAGTCGGATCTCGGCGAGCTCACCGCTGGTGAAACAGGCGGATCCGCGGCCAGGCACGTCTCGGCTGTATCCGGCTATGTACGCACCCACCTTGCAACCGAAGCAGTGGTGATCAGCGCACAGATCGAAAGTGAACTGGTTAATCTTACACCGGAGGAAGCGGCGGAATACCTTTCCGGTCTTGGGGTGAGCGAGAGCGGCGTAGGCATTCTGATTCGCGCGGTATTTCAGTTGCTCGGACTTCGTACCTACTTCACGACCGGAGAAAAGGAAACGCGGGCCTGGACTATTCACGCGGGCGACAAGGCTCCTGCCGCAGCCGGTGTTATCCATTCCGATTTCGAGCGCGGTTTCATTGCGGCAGAAACGATTCATTTCGATGACCTTATTCAGCTTGGCTCGTTTGGGAAAAGCCGGGAAGCCGGGAAACTGCGGATTGAAGGAAAAGAATACCTGGTGAAAGACGGCGACGTAATGGAGTTCAGATTTAATGTATAAGAGTCCGTTTGTTGACGTCCGCCTGCATATGAGCCAGTTTCCCGGCTCACACCGATGACTCGCAGGGTAGTTCTCGTCACCTTTTTTTTCATGGTCGCGAACGCGATCGCGCAAATTCCAAAAGGCGTCGAGATCCGGAAAAGCCTGGTACGCATCACGACGACCTCTCAGGAACCTGACTACAAAGTGCCATGGAATCCGGGATCGATGTCGGTCGGAGTCGGCGCAGGATTTGTGATCGACGGCAACAGGATCATGACCAATGCGCACGTCGTCAGCAATGCGCGTTTCATTGTTGTCGAAAAGGAAGACGATCCACAACATTATCCAGCGACCGTCCAATTTATTGGTCATGACTGCGACTTGGCCGTGCTGCGCGTCTTGGATAAGGGTTTTTTTCAAAACACACGCCCTCTAACATCCGGAGGGATTCCAGCAATCGAGTCGCCGGTCAGCGTTTACGGTTATCCAATTGGGGGAGAACGCTTATCGGTAACGCGTGGGATTATCTCGCGGATCGATTTTCAAACATATACCCACTCGGGGATTGACTCTCATCTGGCGGTCCAGATCGATGCCGCGATCAATCCCGGAAACTCTGGTGGGCCAGTGATGCAGGAGGGCAAAGTGGTTGGAGTCGCCTTCCAAGGCTACAGCGGCGATGTGGCCCAAAATGTCGGATACATGATTCCTACGCCCGTGATTCGACGGTTCCTTAAAGATATTTCTAACGGGCGCTACGACGGTTACGTGGACTTGTCGCTCACCTATTTCAAGCTGGTCAATCCTGCCGAGCGCCATGCCCTCGGTCTGCCTGACAACGAGCAGGGCGTCATGGTAAGCTCTGTCTCCTCTGCAGGATGCAGCTATGGAGTTTTGCAGCAAGGCGACGTACTGCTCACCATCGATAATCTGCCGATCGCCAGCGACGGTTTCGTGCAACTCGACGGAGAACGTGTCGAGATGCCGGAAATCGTCGAACGTAAATTCAAGGCTGACAAAGTAAAACTCGACATTTTACGAGATAAAAAAAAGCGGACGGTCGAAATGCAGTTGACTGGCAATTGGCCTTACCTGATGCAGGCCAACCACTACGATTCACCGCCACGGTTTGTTCTGTTTGGCGGGTTGGTCTTTCAACCGTTGTCCAAAAACTTCATGGACGCCTATCAAGTGGAAGACATGCGGCTTCGATACTATTACAACTTCTTTGTCACAGACGAGATCTATAAGACTCATCCCGAAGTCATCGTGCTTTCGAACATTCTTCCCGATCCAGTAAACGCATACCTGTCCGACCTGCGATTTCAAATCGTAGACGATATTAATAACAAGAAGGTCCGCACTCTCGAAGATATGGCAAACGCGTTCGCACAGAAGTCCGATTATTACCTTATTCACTTTGTCGGTAGCGCTCGTCCGGCTGTTCTGGAACGTTCCGCAGTCGAGCGGGCCAGGGACCGGATTATAGGCAATTACAATGTGCAAAAGGAGCAATTTGTGGAGGGCGGCCTGTTTAGATGAGAGCGTTTCTGCCGATCCTGATTGCACTTGGTTTTTTTCCAACCGCCATTGGCGCCGCCGAACCGACCCCAAAAGAAGCGCCTGCTCCGGCTGAGCAGAAGGGGTCGGTGGTTCGCGTCAATTCGACCAACCAGGCTTATGACTTCTTTCGGCCTTGGAGCAAAGAAGCCCCATTTAGCCGCCGTGGTATGGGAGTGCTTATCGACAGCGACAAAATTCTGGTGACGGCGGAACTCGTTGCAAACAGCGATTATATCGAACTGGAGCGAGCGGATGGCGGGGAGAAGGCTACTGCCACAGTCCAGGTGATCGATTACGAAGCCAACCTTGCAACCCTTCGATCGACGGATCCGAAATTCCTCGAAGGCATGCAACCGCTGCAAACAACCACCCAGGTCAAGACAGGCGATGAACTGGAGGTCCTGCAACTCGAGTCGAATGGAACGCCGGTTTCCACAAAGGCGTTGGTAACCACTATCGAAGTTGGAAAATACGCGCTGGAAGATTCCGGGTATCTGATGTTTCGCATGAGTTGCCCCCTCCAATTTCGAGAAAACAGTTTTACGCTTCCGATCGTCAAGGAGAATAGGCTGGCGGCGTTCTTAATGCGTTTTGATAGCCGATCTCAGACCATTGATGCGATCTCAGGCCCGGTCATCGAGCATTTTCTGGTGGAATCGCAGCACCAGCCCTATCGCGGCTTTCCGCGGGCGGGGCTCGGCTTTTCCCCCACCCGCGATCCTCAGCTACGCCGCTATCTGAAGCTCCAGGACACCGATGGCGGAGTCTACGTCAACCAGGTCGACCAGAGTGGGCCGGCCGCGAAAGCCGGCGTTAAAGAGGGTGATATTCTGGTCGCCATTGACCATACACAAGCCGATCCAGACGGGAACTATCTTCACCCGGTTTATGGAAAACTTTCAATCACCCATTTAACCACCACGGAAGCATATTCCGGGCAATCGCTGATGATCACCGTTATTCGAAATGGCGAGCGCCAGCAGTTGCGTGTCGAATTGTTCCGGAGACCCGTGGAGGATTACGCGATCGAGCCATACACGATGGGGAAACGTCCTCGTTACTACATTTTAGGCGGTCTAGTGTTCCAGGAATTGACCCGGCAATATCTTCGGGAATGGGGTGCTAACTGGTTGAAGGAGGCGCCTCAACGATTGGTTTACTACGACCGATTTCAGTCCGATTTATTCCCGGACCGGCGAAAAATCGTCATCCTGACACAGATCCTGCCAACGGAAAATACAGTCGGGTACGAACAACTCAGCAACTTGGTGGTAAAAAAGTTTAACGGCCGCAAGCTTTTGAATCTGGATGATTTTGCCGAAGCTGCGAAAAATCCGATTGCAGGTTACCATAAGATCGAATTCGAAGAAGATCCGCACGAGATCTACCTTGATGCCAAACAGGTCGAGGAAGACGCCGCCCAGCTGCAAAAAACCTATTCAATCCCGGAGTTGCGGCACCTTTAAGTCAATGGAAGAGATTTTCGCCGGCTGGCCTGCGTTTATCCCTGGATAGAACGGCAAAAACACTCGCACCAGGGAGCCCTCGCCGAGCTTGCTCTCGATTTCAATATCACCGTTATGTCGCTGCACAATTCCATAGACCATCGCGAGTCCGAGTCCTGTCGCGGATTCGCCTTTGGTGGTGACAAACGGTTCCATACAACGTGCGCGCACTTCTTCCGTCATACCGACACCGTTGTCCTGCACCTCGAAAACAGCGTGCTGCCCGTGCGGATAGGCTCTGACCACGATTTTGCCGCCCTGCGGCAACGCGTCGACCGAGTTGAAAATCAAATGGGTGACCCCTTCACGGATTTCCCCGCCGTCGCAGGCAATCTTTGGCACCGGCCGGAATTCCTGCTCGACGGTAACGTAACGTCCTTGCGCTAGCGCTTCATCGTGCCATCGGGGCTGGGTCATCGATATCGCTTCCGTCAGGGCTCTCAGCAGATCGATCGACTCGAAGATCTCGGTCTCATCCCGTTGTCGATAAAATTCTCGCAGCCGGTCGACAACAGCTTTCGCATCGTTGGCCGCGGTTCGCATCAGCTGAAGATACTTCAAAGCAACTGCTCGATCCTCCAGCAATTCTGGCCGTTCGATCGGGAGTTCTGCGTACCCCAGGATCCGTGTCAAGGCATCATTAAAGACGTGCGCAACGCCTCCGGCCATCTTTCCCAGTGCGCGCAATCTCTCCTGCTGAATCACCCGTTGCTGGGTCGCGCGCAATTCTTCCAGCGCCTTCTGAAGCTTCTGGTTAGTGTCGCGCAACTGGACCTCCGCTCTGCGTCTTTCAGAGATTTCCGACTCCAAGGCAAGATTCGTCCACGCAAGCTCTTCTGTTCGCTCACGCACCCGCATCTCGAATTGCTCCTTGGCAAACTTGCGGCTGGTGATGTCCTCCGCAAGACCCACGATTCTATACAGCTTCTGTTTGCTGTTCCCTACCGGGAATGCGCGATCCCGTATCCAGCGAATTTCACCGTCGGGTCGAAGGATTCGATACTGCTCGTCGTATGTTCCGTCGCTCTGACCCTCCAGCGCGGCTTTTAGTACGCGCGCGCGGTCATCGGGATGGATAGACTCGATCCAGGAGCTTTCGTTCCCATACAATTCCTTGAGGGGGCGTCTCCAGATCTCTGCGTGAACTGGGCTCAGGTATAGGATCCGTTTCGAATCAGGGTCACTGATCGAGACGGCTTGATCCACGACCGAGATGAGCTGCCGAAAGATTTCCTCCGTCTCAAGGGCAGAGTGGCCCAACGGAGGTGGAGCGGGCGCTGAAAGAAGTTCCTGGCGATAACTTTCAAGTTGTCGGCCCAGCGCAGCGAGATCACTCTTTTGGCGGCGCGATTCCCGGGTAGCCGCTTCCAAGCCTTCCATCAAGCGATATCGCTCAGCAGCCTGGGTCAGCGCCAACGTCAATTCAAACCGGGTCCACGGCTTTCGCAGGACACCAGACGCGTCGCCGCGAACAATCGCCTCCTCGATACCTGGCAAGGAAGGCGATCCGGTAATGATGATCCGTGAACTGAGCGGCTGAATTTCTCGACACTGCCGTAAAAGATCGAATCCGGACATCTCAGGCATGAATTGATCTACCACCACGACTCCGAAAGGTTGAATACGCAGCCGCTGCAGGGCCTGCGTCTGGTTTGAAATGGCCGCAACGCGATACTGTTCACGAGACAGTTGGTCCTGCAATGCCTGCAGCACAACCGTATCGTCGTCTACGATCAATACGGCCGGCAGCGATTCCATGCCTGGTGGGAGTTGCCTCCTACTCCTTCACGACCTCGACAAGGGGGAAAGTCATTGTCAGCACCAAGGCTTCTGCGTCCACGCAAGCATTAATCTCGACGGATCGGCTTAAATTTGCCAGGAGAGCTGGAGCTTGTTCACGCAATGGGGATCCAGCAGGCAGGGTGGACCGGTAATGGATCCGCGCGTGTTTGTCGTCTCGAATCCAGCCCAGGCGAATGGCCCCTTTGGCAATGCGGATCCCGTTCAAGTCCATCGCTATCAAGGCCAAGATTTTTCTCAGGAAATCACCGCGTAACACCGAAATCACGGCGTCTTTTTGCTCGGTGCCGCTCGTTTCCAATTTGATCGATTTGGGCAGAATCAGTGTAATGCATTTACCCGCTTCCTCGATCAGGGATTGCACCCGGACCAACTCTTCGTCCGGTTCAGCGGGTTGCAAAAGGTCGCCAACCGCCAGCAAAAGTTCCCGAGATAGCTCCGCACTTTCTCGGATCAAAGTGAGAGTTTCCTGGAGGACCGGGTCGCTGACGCCCGAACGGAGATGATAATCACTCAACGAGTTAATGCCTGAAATCGAATTTCCGAGGTCATGCACAACGCGTCGGACAATAAATTCCAGATAGACCCGGTAAAAAGGGCCTAAGGAGTCTTCGCGCGTTGTCTGGAGAAAATCCACAGGAACCGACACCCGAACTTGATCGGCTCAGGTCAGGTCATTGTTGCTCAAAGGACTCCAGGATCTTGCCAGCCACGTCCAAAAGGATTTCATAACTGGGGTAATTGGGATCTGAAACCAGATCCATTTTTCGTTCTACCGAAATTTCCATGGATTTCTCCGTTGGACTATCAGGCTGGGTTTGACTCGACGTTCGAGACACAACCTTTGGG
>JAFAQT010000140.1 GCA_019246215.1 Verrucomicrobiota bacterium | reverse complement strand
ACCACCGAACCGGCAAAAGCCAAGGAGCTTGCCGGCCAGTTCTACGGCAAGCCGTTGATGGCAGAACGTGCTCAAGCTGGTCTCGATCAGTTGTTAAAGACGGGTTTGGTGGATAAAGATAAAGTTGCAGCCATCGGTTTCTGTTTTGGAGGTTCAACCGCGCTGGCATTGGCTTACAGCAGCGCGCCGGTGGCAGGGGTCGTGACCTTTCACGGCGGTCTGATCCCGGTTCCGGCAGGCGCAGCCCCAACGATAAGAGCCAAGTTTCTGATTCTCCACGGCGCCTTGGATCCGCTGGTCAACAAGGAGACGGTTGACAAATTCTTGCAATCGATGAACGACGCGAAATTAGACTTTCAATTCACCGAGTACTCCGGCGCGGTGCACGCATTCACAAATCCGAACGCCGATAAAGCACATGCGGCTGGTTTAAACGGGGTCGCTTACAATGCCGAAGCTGCGACCCGGTCCTGGAACCAGATGAAAATGTTTTTCGGCGAGCTTTTTGGGCAGTGAAGTAACCTAGGCGTGCGCCGCTTTACCTGAATGTGAAGCCGAGCCGCAGATCTGGGCAGGCACCACGCTCTTCTGTTCTCTGCAGAGCAAAGCTACGCTCCGGCGAGAACCTGTTCGATGTCCTGTACCATTTTTTTGGAATTACTGAGTTGATCAAAGTTGTAGAGCAGCTTCCATCGTCCGTCGGGACTGATCAAATAGATCAGGGCTGAATGGTTTACGGTGTACACGTTCGGATCCGCTCCTGAATCGTGAACAATTTCGTAATAGGCCCCGTACGCTTTGGCGGTCTCCGCAATCTGGTCGTCTGTCCCAGTTAGTCCGAGAAAAGAACTGTTGAAATAGGGCACATAGTTCTTCATTGTCTCGGGTTTGTCACGATGTGGGTCGATGGTTATAAAAAGGACCTGCACTTTTTCACGATCTCTGTCCGGCAACGCCTCATAAATTTTTGCGAGATCGCTCAGGGTCGTCGGGCAGACGTTCGGACAATGAGTAAATCCGAAGGAGAATAACACGGCCTTTCCTCGCATTTGGCCCAGATGAAACGGTTTTCCGTCCTGATCCACTAGATGGAAGTCAAACGCTGGATTGGCAGGTACCAGGGCTTGCCCGTAAAAATTTTCTTGAACCGTTCGGTAAGCCGCGTAGCGGGTGAAAAGAAAGCTCACCAGCAAAGCCAGAATAAGAGCGATGGCCGCCACAAACATCCGTCGGACCAGGGCCGGTGGGGAACTAATGGGAGCCAAGTTTTGTTCTGGCTCTGAGACGGTCTCGCTCATTTTGGCTCCTGTTTGAAAACTGGAAGTTCAACATCGATCCGTTGATCGCCAGGTGCAAACCGCACGGTCAATTTCACATGTTCCCCCTCCGTTGGATGAGAAGTTAAGCCGGTCATCATCAGATGATTTCCTCCGGGCTTCAGGTCGAGGAACCCCCCAGACGGAATTTCCAAAAATTCCACGCTCTCCATCCCCAGGATCTCCTGTCCGTTTCTTTGGTAACTGGTCGTGATCATCGGTTCGATTTTCGTGGCGATAGGAGAAGATGCGCCGATCAGTCTGCATGACGACTGACTTAGATTTCTAATCCTCATGTAGGCGGCTGTTGCGTCTGCCACTGGAGGAACCGCCTGAAGCCAGGCGTTTTCAACTTGAATCGGAACGCCGTTCGACATGGCGCAGGTGGAGGCGCAGCAAAGGAACAGGAGAAAAAGCCGGGTTATCATGTGGAGGTTGATGACTACAGGCTACACATTGCCGAGAACCGCCGCGGGCACAAGGGTGCGACCAGCTGTGCGGAGACAGTTTTTCCAATAGAGAGGGCCCGTTAGAACGTGTTTCGACCATCGTGTTCCGCAGACAATTGGTCTCTATTTGCGAAGTGCGTGGATGTAGCGAACCAACGATTGGATCTGGAGATCCGACAAGTCTCGGTTTGGGGGCATCGCGGCGCTGCCTCCGACAGCTTGTGCGCCGTTCCGAATGACCGATCGAATCGTTTCGTCAGATGTGGAGTCTTGCCAGGACCGGCTTGTCAGGTCGCGTACGGTCGCACCGAGACCGGTTGAGGCGGGCCCGTCTCCTTTTCCTTCGCGTCCGTGACAGACAAAACAACGCGTCTGGAAAATTATCTCGCCTGTGTGTGACGTCGACTCCTCGTGGGTGGGGCGAGGCTCCTCGGGTGGCTTCGAACAGTTGCCGAAAATTAGAGCCGAAAGCAACAATAAACCCGGAATCCGCAACCGCAGCAACATTTTCAGTCACGCCGACCCGATAAGAATGCCCGTGATAAAAACCAGGATTCCGCCGAGAACCACCTGGAAAATGGCGGATAAGAGCGGTGTGTCCATATAATGGTGCCGGATCCAGGAGATCACGGTAAGTTCGATTGCCACCACAATGACGGCTACGACGGTAGCGTAGTAAAAGCTTGGAATGAGGTAAGGAAGCGTGTGTCCGATCCCTCCGAGAGTCGTCATTGCACCGCAAACGGAGCCGCGCAACAATGGCTGACCGCGCCCGCTAAGTGCGCCATCATCAGACAATGCCTCTGCAAACCCCATGCTGATTCCGGCGCCGATTGAGGCAGCCATACCGACCAGAAAAGCGTCCCAACTGTTTCTGGTGGCAAATGCGGCGGCGAAGACGGGAGCTAAGGTCGAGACGGAGCCATCCATCAGGCCGGCCAACCCGGGCTGAACGACCTGAAGCACAAAGGTGCGGCGAGCAGCCTCCTCCTCCTGCTTGCGCTCTCCGGACTCGACCTGTTTCTTCTCCAGTTCTTCAGCCAATTTGACATGTTTACTTTCCTCCTGCGCGAGGTCATTTAGTAATTGGCGAACAGGCGCGCTGGTCGATTTCTGCGCCGCAGCCTCGTAAAACCGCTTGGTCTCCAGCTCCATGGAGCCGATCTCGTTTCGAACCTGCTCCACTGTCAGGATCCGGTTGAGCCAAATCGGCCTTCGATTCACGAACCCTTTCATGTCGTGTCTGCGGATTAAGGGTATGTAATCTCCGAATTTTTGGCGATAGATCTCGGTCAACTGGTGCCTGTGGCCCGATTCCTCTTCGCGCATCGCGTCAACGACGGCTGCGGTTTTCGGATAAATGGGTCGCATTCTCTCAGCAAATTCCCCATAGATTTTCCCATCTTCTTCCTCCAAGGAAATGGCTAACGCGAGAACATCCTTCTCGTTCAAGTCGTAAAACGATTTTACCATACGGCCCTAATCGTAAAGGATGCCTCGAACTTTGCACTCCAAAGGATTTCAACTTAGCTACCATAGTGGTCCCTGTTTTCCGACCTATATTGGCGAGAGATCAGCTCAATCACATGTCGGTGGTGCTTGAGTGAGCAGCGACGATTTTCCAGCCGTCACCGAATTTTTGAAGGTTCATCGTGGTATTGCCCACCACCTTGTGTTTGGAGTTCGGGAATGTGATGGACCACCAGGTCAGGGCCAAAGCTATGTCCGGCTTAAGGAGTTTGACCTGGATACGTGCAGGACTAATGTACCCCATGGAATTACGATCCGGATAGCCGTTGGTGTAGGAATCATGGAGTTGCTGCCATCCGTTGAACTGTTCCGAATCGACCACAACCAACAGTTCCGGCGATTTCCAGTAAACCTCCAGATGACCTTCTATATCGTGAGCGTTCCAGCGATCGAGCATTCTGAGCAGGACTTCATAGACTTTTTGGCCATCGGATTGAGTCGCGTCCGGAGTGCCAGCCAGCGAATCGAAAACCCATCCGGCAGGTTCGTTCGCCATCAATGGCGGCCTGAACCAGACCAAAACGATAAGAAGAAGCCGACCAACTTTCCCACACCACATGCTTGAGCAGTGCCTAAATACCTATTTGGCAGCTTGGCGCCAGTCAAGTTTTCGTAACTTACCCGAAGGATCTATGGTGGCCACAGGTACGCACGGGCCAAATAAAAACTATAACCTTCCCCTTCGAAAGGGAATGCCACCCGATTTCTTCCCTCTTTCAGCGCTCACCTCTCCTCGTACGCAGGTTTTGCTCAAGTGGCGGCATGGGCAGCCGGTCTCTGAAATCCAGACGCTATGGAGTTTTCTGGAAACACCATGGCCTTTGTCGGCGCGCGCCTTCAGCACCGCTCGCGTGACAAGGGGACTCGGCAATAGGTCAACAAGTCTCGATTTCATGGATGACCATTCAGTTAGTCTCGTCATACCAGCATTTAACGAAGAACGAACCATCGGATCTGTTCTCGACCGAGTGTTCGAATTTCTGCCCGACGTGCACGAGGTCTTAGTAGTTGACGACGCTTCGGTCGATCGCACACCAGAAGTGTGTCACGCGTACACCCTTCGAGAGGAGCGAGTAAGGCTGTACCGACACAGAGCAAATAAAGGCAAGACAGCAGCTCTCCGGACAGGATTGGCCGCATGTAGCGGCTCTATCGTCGTTGTCCAGGATGCGGATTTGGAATACGACCCGCGGGAAATAGCTGACCTTATTGCGCCAATCAAAGAGGGATCGGCCGATGTTTGTCTCGGTTCGCGTTTTATGGTTCGGCGAGCAGGACGGGTTTTATATTTTCGACATTTTTTAGCGAACAAATTTCTTACCTTTATCAACAATCTTTGCACCGACCTAAATCTTACGGACGTCGAAACCGGATACAAGGCTTCGCGTTCTGAGATCGCAAAGAACATGATCATCGAGTCAAGCGGGTTCGGATTCGAGGTTGAGTTTGTTGCAAAGTGCAAGAAAATCGGGGCACGGATCTACGAAGTCCCAATCTCTTATTACGGCCGAACTTACGAAGAGGGTAAAAAGATTGGCTTAAAAGATGGGTTGGACGCGCTCTGGTATTTGGCAAAGTTCAACATCTTGACCGGAGTGGGCCAGAGTTTCCGTCCAGAATTCCTGAAGACAAAGGCTTATCCGAAACGGTTCCAGTGAGACTCTACTTAAAACGAAGGGTCGCGTCCGGCGTTGAATTCTTGGAATCGGCGCGCCAAGTCCAAATGACTTTTAGAACGCATAGCCGATTTGAAACGTGATCGTGTTTTGAATATAATTCTGCGAACCTGTGCTACTCGTTCCAGACGTCGAATTCGCTTCGCGGCGAACGAATTCATAGGTGAGTGTGGTGTTCCAGCGTTTGCGGGGATTCCAACCCAACCCAGCTGAAAATCCGAATTGCGTGTAGCGCCCCAGGGTAGCACCCGTATTGACGATAGCCGTCTTGTCATCTCCAACGTTGACGAAAGAGGAAGCGGTAAAGGAAATCAAACGTGTAAGGTCCAGTTTGGTTTCGATTTGGAACACATTTTCCTCTGTCAGACTGGTTCCGGTAGTGAATACGAGGTCGTGCGCACCTGTGAATATCAACTGCCAATGGCGATTTATCCGGTAGCGTATCGCTGCGGAGTAGTAATAACCCGGGGGGAGAGATGGTTTAGTATCAATCAAGGTAGCGCCGGCGGCTAGGTCGAACTCAAAATCTCGGCTCAACTTTCCATTGATAAAAGGTCCGAAGTTGAGACTGTTCACACTTGCAGCGTGCTCACCGGTGCTTCGGGTCGCTTCGACGTTAAAGCCGTAGAGGATACTCGATGACCATCGAAACGTAACCCTGGGGCCGAGGCGGAAAGTCTCCCGGTTTCCGGTAGTGCTCGGATTGGCTTGGCCTGCGACGTTTGTGCCGCTCTGGTTATTGTATGTGTAGTCAGCCGAGAATCCGAGGAGAGCAATACCGATATCCTTATCGATCACCGCGCCGATCGTGTTGCTGAGGCTGTTAAGGTTAGCCGTATTCGTCGCTGTCGGGTTCGTCGTCGGATTTTGGACGTACGAAAAGGTATCAAAGAGGAGAATTCGATAATCCGAGACCGCAAGCTTGAATTCAAGCTTGGAGTTTGGAGCGATTGAAAAATTCACCTGGTTTCGGCCGTTCCCGTAGAAATTCTCTATCACCGCTCCACCAAAATTGAACGTAACTTGATTCAGATGGCTGATGACCCATGTCGTATTCAGACTCAGCGCCTGAGAGAAGCTGAGATCAGAAATCTTGTTCGTAGCCGTGAGGTTAACGTTGTCTGTGTACTGGGTGTTGACCGATCCGCGTAGTTCCTCCTGAAAGGGTCCAAGGTAGAAGAAGGCTTCGGGGGATCGGCGGAACGACGCTATTGCCGGTGCTGCGGTAGCGCTACGAACGGGCTCTTGCGCTCGCAGCGACAGAATGAAAACCACGCAGAGGATGGCCGACAGGATAGTCCCTGGCCAGGTATGAAGACGGTGACGAAAGTGCCTCACTCTGGAAGTTGTGCATCGATCCCTGAGCATTGCTCGTAGCGGTGTAGCCGATATCGGTGCTCGATTCAACGTATATTTCCAAGGTTCCGAACCAATCTGAAAGCCGACGGATTCTTTTCACGCCCTCCCTAGGTCCCGCCCCTGATTTTTTTCCCTTAGGGTATGGTTAATTCCAATAATACTAAAAGAATATAAAGGTTCAAATCCACGGAGGGATATCTCCTTAACCATCTGGAACCGCGGTCGCTAAAGTCCTTTACAGCCTCCAATGTCGCGGTTGCCTATTATCCCTAGTCGAATCAAAATGCATACAGTTGACGAGAGTTCCAACCCCTCAGGCCCACTGGTGGAGCTTTCCGCTTCCGGCCTGCGCGTCTGCCGCCCGTTCGCTGCACAAGGAGATGCCCCAACGTCATCCACAAGATTTGGCAACGAGAACGTCGCTTTTGATCCGCCCCGACCCCAGCGCCAGAACAATCCAAATACATTTTTTGGAAACGATTCAACCAGTGCAGGCTCTGCTGAAGTCCCTCTCTGGAAACGTATTCTCGACGTCACATGTATTTTGGTCACCATGCCTTTGTGGCTACCGGTAGTGATCCTACTCACGGTGTGGATTAAGCTTGCTTCTCCGGGACCGATTTTCTTTTGGCAGGAGCGCGTCGGCCTTGGAGGGAGACGTTTCAGGATCGTCAAGTTCAGAACCATGAAGGTAAACGTGGAAACTCAAAGCCACGAACGTTACCTGGATCAGCTTATAAACGGCGATCGCCCGATGACCAAGCTGGACGCCTCCGGCGATCCGCGAATCATCCCCGGGGGACGTATTCTTCGAGCCATGGGATTGGACGAATTGCCTCAGCTCTTCAACGTGCTCCGGGGCGAAATGAGTCTCGTTGGACCCCGTCCCTGCACCCCTCATGAATTTGCTCGTTATAAGATGTGGCAAAAGGAACGAGTGAATGCGCCGCCTGGTCTGACCGGATACTGGCAGGTAAAAGGTAAGAACAAGACGACCTTTACGGAAATGATCAACATGGACATCTTTTACACCAAGAACATGTCCCCTTGGCTGGATCTTACGATCATGGTAAGAACATTTCCTGCAGTCCTGGCGCAGGTGATCGAAACCCGTATGGCACCTCGTGTTCGCGTGCGGGCAAGTGCTGGACCTCGTCCGAACGAGTCTGTCGCGGGACAATGCTGAAAGAAGTACCTCGAAGCCACCGGCTTCGTTGGGTCGATCCGTTTGCTTATCTCCTTCGAGCAAACCCTTGGCAGCGTCGCTTCCACTATAACCAGTCAAATTATCCTGAGAATAGTTCTTAACCAACCGGAATTGCGGCCGATACTCTTTTCAGGCGATTCATATTTGGCGCCACCTTCGATTGAGATCATAGACTAAGGAAAATGCACACAAGGATTGCCATGGACAGGACAGCGAACCCGCACAGGACTCAGACGGACAGCTCGGAACCAGCCTGGTATTGTCTACGATCACACCCCAAACACGAGCACATTGCCGCCGCCCATCTTCGCTTGTTGGATGGCGTGACAATTTTTTGCCCCCGCATTAAATTCAAGAGGGCGACCCGGACGGGGCTCGTCTCTGTGACAGAGGCGATGTTTCCCGGCTATTTATTTGCACGTTTCAGACTCGCAGAAATGCATCGCCAGATCCGGTATGCTCACGGTGTGAGCGAAATTGTGCGGTTTGCCGATCGTTATCCCACGATAGAAGAGGGAGCTTTGATGCAGTTACGAGGCCACTCCGGCGCCAGCGACATCAAGGAGGTCAGTTATGACCTGTCGGAAGGCGACCAGGTTCAAATTGTGGGAGGTGCGTTTGTCGGGTTGGAAGCTGTGGTCACGCAAGTCCTGTCGCCGAAGGAGCGAGTGAAAATTTTGATGGATTTTCTTGGCCGGAAAATAGAGGCCGAAGTCGAGTGCTCGAGTGTTCTCCGACAGGTAGCTCATCCACTCGCGGCGTAACGGAATCAGGAGTTAAGGGCCGGAGGGTTCCCGGCTTTCGACTTCTGGGTCTTTCACCAGGTTCTGGGGAATGAATCGTGGGGCGGATTCATGGGGCAGGTGTTTTACTCCAAATTGCGAAAGTAAGATTCAGGAGCCAGGCGCGCGTAGCAATGCGGTGGTCCTTAGCATCGAAATTTCGAGATTGGCATTAAAGATTTGAAAGCTGCATCAGGAGCGGCTACGAACAGCGGCTTTTCCGGCCAATTCGGAAATCGGCCAGGGGCGGCAGCTTGCCTCGAACTGATTTCGAACAATCATGACGCCCATCGCTCGCCAGAGCTTGTGCGAAGATTTTCTTTAAGCCCTCTGAAAGCCGGTCGATGTTTTGGCTGGGTCGATCAGCGGTTTTTTGCCCTTTTTCGGTTTCAGAGCGATGGACCAGCCCAAAACAACGGAGTGGTACGATGGAGTCCGAAGGCGTTTCGACGTTATCTGCCGGAATGATCGACGTGGTCAGTTTAGAAAATAAAGTGGAAATCTCGGGTCGGTCGGTTTTGCTGCTATGAAAGAACCAATCGTTGTAGGAGTAGTCGGGTGCGGATACTGGGGGCCCAATCTTGTCCGCAATTTTAGAGGACTTCCCAATTGTCATCTTAGAGCAATGTGCGACGTCAGCGAGGCGCGCCTGAAGCACATGAGAAGTCTATATTCGGACGTCGAGGCTATGACGGACTTCGAACATCTACTCAATGGGGTTGGATTGGATGCAGTCGTCGTTGCGGCGCCTGTCAAGCACCACTATTCGTTGGCCAAGGCCAGCCTGCTTTCCGGTAAACATACGCTGATCGAGAAACCGATGGCGTCCTCCTCGGCGGAATGTGAGGAATTGATAGAAATCGCTGAACGGAACGGACTGGTTTTGATGGTGGGTCATACCTTCCTTTATTCAGCGCCAGTGCGAAGAATCACCGAGATCATCCAGGCTGGAGACATCGGCGAGATTCGCTACATCAATTCGCGCAGATTGAACCTTGGTCTCTTTCAAAAGGACATCAATGTGGCCTGGGACCTAGCCCCGCACGATATTTCAATCATCTTGCATATCCTCGGAGAACTGCCACTAGTGGTGAACTGCCAAGGCAACGCCCATGTAACCCCAGGAATCGAGGACGTAACCAATATCTCTCTTTCTTTCCGGTACAAGCGGTTTGCCACCATCCAGAGCAGTTGGCTTGAGCCCAGGAAAATCCGTGAAATGACTATCGTGGGCACACGTCGGATGATTGTCTACGACGATTTGCAGACACATGAGAAACTCCGGATCTATGATGTGCGAGTTGAGCGGCCGCCGCACTACGACACTTTCGCCGACTTTCATTACTCCTATCACTATGGAGATAGTTACATCCCGCACATTAAACAGGAGGAGCCACTGAAAACGGAATGCCAGCATTTTCTAGATTGTATCGAAAAGGGGATTAAGCCCCTGACCAGCGGCTACGAAGGGTTGCAATTAGTGAAAATCCTAGAGGCTGCTTCGAGTTCACTTAAGGCGCAGGGGGGGCCTATAACGTTTTCGCGGTCGCATGAAACTATGCGTGCGCAACCGATCCCGGTATGATTAACCAGCTGCCGGACTTTCAGCGCATTACGGCAGATGTGAAGCTGGGGCGCGCTGTGCGAATCCACGCCTTCGTGAATCTCTACGGTTGTGAAATCGGCGACGAAACAAAGATTGGCACGTTTGTTGAGATTCAGAAGGGTGCAAAAATTGGCGACCGTTGCAAAATCAGCAGCCACACCTTTATCTGTGAGGGTGTCACAATCGAATCGGGAGTATTTGTTGGCCACGGGGTCACTTTCATCAACGACCGCTATCCGCGGGCGATCAACGCCGAGGGACAGGTTCAGACGGAGGCGGACTGGCATTGCCAGGTTACGGTGGTCAGACAAGGGGCAACTATTGGCTCTGGCGTTACCTTACTAGGGGGAATTACCATTGGAGAAAACGCCATAGTTGGCGCCGGAAGTGTCGTCACTAAAGACGTGCCGCCCAACACCACCGTGGCTGGCAACCCGGCCAGAATTCTGAATAGACGCAACAAAGCATGCAGCTAAAAGTACCGTTTTTAGACCTTAGATCTCACAACGCACCGATGCTGGATGAGATCAAGAGCGCCATCGGCGAGGTCATCGATAGCGCCTCCTTCGCTGGCGGTTCGTTCGTTGCGAGCTTCGAAGCGGATTTCGGGGCCTACTGTGGCAATTCGTATGCCATCGGCGTCGGTAGCGGCACCGAGGCGCTATGGCTGGCCCTTTTAGGTTTGGGCGTCGGCCCCGGAGATGATGTGATCACGGTACCGAACTCCTTTATTGCCACCGCTGAGGCGATAACCTATAGCGGGGCGAGGCCGGTCTTCGTAGACGTGGATGAGCGCACATATACGATGAATCCGGCAGCGCTGGCAGAGGTTCTCACGGCCAGGACCAAGGCCATCATTCCAGTTCACCTCTTTGGTCAGCCGGCTGATATGGATCCGATCCTGCAATTCGCTCGTGAGCATGGCCTGTTTGTAGTCGAGGACGCCTGCCAGGCGCATGGAGCCGAATACAAAGCGCGCAAGGTGGGTACGCTTGGAGACGCGGGCTGTTTCAGTTTCTACCCCGGGAAGAACCTTGGCGCATTCGGTGAGGCTGGCGCAGTAGTGACAAAAAACGCAGAGTTACAGGAGAAGATTCGAACTCTTCGGGACCACGGCCAAATTCGTAAATATTACCACAGCGTGATCGGATGGAATTGTCGGATGGACGGAATTCAGGCCGCGGTTCTGCGCATCAAACTCCGACATCTTGAAAGAGGGAATCGGCTCCGTCGCTCTCACGCTGCACATTACGACAGAGCTTTGGAGGGTCTCGAAGAAATCGTGACGCCGGTCGAATTACCTTGCGTTCGGCATGTTTATCACATCTATGCAATTCGCCTTGCGGACAGGGATGAGGTCATTCGTTTGTTGAGTGAAAAGGGCGTTGGATGTGGGGTTCACTATCCGGTCCCCATTCATTTGCAAGAGGCTTATCGCAATCTAGGCTATGAGCCAGCATCTTTCCCAGTCGCAGAGCGTTGTGCCACGGAATTTGTCTCCTTGCCGATGTTTCCTGAACTGACTCCCGTACAATTGGAACTGGTCGGCCAAGCCGTAAAACAGGCTGTTACACGCTGTCTGGTCCTGAAATGAAACCCGAAAATCTGCCAGCGATCCAGCAATCGAATCATCTCGCTGGAATGACCGTTGAGGCGGTTCCGATGTCACAATTGGAAAACGACCTGCCTCCTTCCGGTCTGAAAGTGAATGACGTCCTCTTCATTCTATTCAGACACAAGTGGAAAATCTGGTTGTGCGCGGCCCTTGGAATCCTCGGTGCCACCGCTGTCTATTTTCTCGTTCCGCCCATCTACGAGTCCAAGGCTAAATTGATTGTGCGATACGTCGTGGATACGAGCGCCGTTGACACCCTGGATTCGGCGGTCAAAACGCCCGGTTCACAAAACGAGAGCCTCATCAATTCCGAAGTCGAGATTCTCACCAGCCAGGATGTGGCGATGCAGGTGGCCGACGCGATCGGGGTGGAGCGCTTTGCCAAAAGCTCATCCAATGCCAAGGCAACAACCGCCGATGCTGCACGCGCAATTCTTCACGACTTGGAAGTAACTGCTCTTAAGGGAAGCAACATTATTTCGATATCATACAAGAACAGCGATCCGCAGCTCGCTACGCAAGTCCTGGAGCAACTCGTCAAGTTCTACTTCGATAAGCATTTGGAAGTCCACCGCTCGGTTGGTGCATTTGATCTCGTGAGCCGCCAAACCGAACAGCTGCGGGCAGAGTTAAATCAGACGGAGCAAGAACTTAAACGGCTGAAAACGAAAGCCGGAATCACTTCGCTCGCGGAAGACACGAAGGCACTGGCTACCGAAGTAACTAAAACCCAGCAAGATTTGGACGTTGCCGAGGCGGAATACGCCGCGCAAGAGGCTCGTGTGCGCGAGATCGAAAAGTGGAATTCGAGCGCAGATACGAAGCCTCCCCAGGGAGACACGAAGCAGTCGAATAATGGGGCGCGCCAACCGAGCAGCGCAGTGGCCGAAGAGTATCGATCTTTGCTTGGCCGAATCGCACAGATGCGCCTGGCGGAGTCGGACCTGCTTTCGAAGTACACTTCCCAAAACCGGATTGTGAAAGTCAAGCAGGCGCAAATTGAGGACCTGACGAAACAGCGACGAGATATTGAGAAGAAATATCCTGGTCTTCTCGCTACGGTGTCAACTGCTGCGGGATCCGGCGAGCCCGCCCGACCCGATTATTTGTCTGAGAAATCCCGACTTGTGGCGGCTCAGGCGCAGGCGCAAACCCTCAGATCACGGCTGAGCAGCCTTCAGGAACGGGCAAAACTGTTTTCGGAATTAGTACCGCAGATTGGACAACTCGAGCGCAGCAAAGAAGTACAAGAAGCAAATTACAAATACCTGGAGGCCAGCCTGCAGAAAGCTAGGATTGATGAAACTCTGGACCCATCCCGGATGCCGAACATTGGGGTCGTCCAAAAGCCAACAACCGCGGAGAAAACCATCCGGGATGTGAAGAAGATTGTGATCGGTCTCGCTGTCGGAGGGCTCGCGGTTGGGATCTCGATTGCCTTGATGATCGAACTCGTTTTAGACCGCACCGTCAAGCGGTCTTTCGAACTGGAGACGCGCTTGCGCATTCCCCTGCTGCTCTCGATCCCCAATTTCGCTCTCAGGAGTCAGCCGCGGTTACGTCTGCACGACGCAGGCCAGGATAAACAGAGAAGCTTTTCGGAGGAGCCTGACATCGACCGCTCGGAGGAGACAGGCGCTTTGCTTCGACCCTTCTGCGACGCGATACGAGACCGCCTGGGTCTATTTTTCGAGCTCAATCGGATGACTCACAAACCGAAACTTGTCGCAGTGACCGGCCTTTCAAAGAACGCGGGAGCCTCAACACTGGCTACCGGTCTTGCAGCTAGTCTGTCTGAAACCGGTGAGGGCAAAGTTCTTCTGGTGGACAAGCCCGTCGGCCCGAAAAGATTTTACGTTATGTTGCAGGAATTCAGGGAAAGCGATTTCAGTTATGTTGTTTTCGATATGCCCTCTCTCGGTAACACGAGCGCTACTCTGCCCTTGGCTGGGTTTATGGACAAAGTCCTGCTAGTGGTCGAGGCAGAGAGGAGCAATCGGGAGGCCGTGAAGCGCGCATATTCAGAGCTCGCTGCAAAGTCGGATGTATCCGTCATCTTCAATAAGAGCCGTTCCTACGGTCTGAAGTGGCTCGAAGGCGAAATCTGATCGGATCGCCGCGCCTGCAAACCCCGAGCAACTTTATCTGCGGAGATTTGGATTCCCTCAGTCTCGTCGCAACATGAATCCTGTGTTTAGCGCATTGGTGCCGAAAATCCTGCGAGCGAAACTGGTCGGACCCTTTGGTCGCCGGGCCGAGCCGTTGCGGGCGGCTGCGGCACCTGTTCGAAAGATCTGGATCGACCTCGAGAACACGCCACACGTTCCATTCTTCAAGCCAATAATCCGGGAGCTTGAAAGGCGAAATTACAAGGTCTTACTGACGGCACGAGATGCGTTTCAGACATGTGAAATGGCGACGCGATACGGTTTTATCTACACAAAAATAGGGCGTCATTACGGGCAAAACCGATTCCTGAAACTTTGGGGGCTAATGGTGCGGAGCTTACAGTTGATCCCATTCATTGTAAGAGAGAGGCCCTGTCTCGGGCTGAACCATGGCGCACGGGCACAGATCCTGATCTGCAATCTACTTGGGATCCCGAATGTCATGATAATGGATTACGAGCATGCGAAGACTTTGCCTTTGGTGCGGCCCTGGTGGGAGATTGTTCCCGACGTGATATCCGATGAAGGCCTGCATTGCCGGAGAAAGGAAAGGATTCGAAAGTTTTCCGGTATCAAGGAGGACGTTTATGTGCCGGAGTTCAGCCCCGATCCTTCCATAATCGAGAAACTTCGGTTGAAGGGCATCGTCGTCACGGTGCGACCCCCGGCGTCTGAGGCCCATTATCACAACGCCGAGGCCGACGTACTATTTGAAAGTCTTTTGGAGCGCATTTGCAGCACCCAAGACGTTAAGGCTGTCCTTCTCCCCCGTAACAGCGCGCAGAAGGAAAAAATCGTGGCCGACCACCCCCATTGGTTCAAGGAGTCGAAGGTAATCATTCCAGAGGGGGTGGTTGATGGGCTCAATCTCTTATGGCATTCCGATTTGGCGGTGAGTGGTGGCGGGACAATGAATCGTGAGGCAGCGGCTCTGGGGGTGCCGGTCTACAGCATTTTTCGCGGACAGATTGGCGCGGTGGATCGCTGTCTGCAGGCTCAGGGCAGACTGGTTCTCATCGAGAGAACCGAAGATGTGCAAAGCAAGATACTCCTGAGACCCCGAGCGAGAGATTCAGTGCTGTATCCGAAGTCCTCCCGGGCTTTGCAGGAGGTCGTCGACCATATCGACGGTATTGTCCAGCTGCATTCTGTCTGAACTCCGTTCCAGTAAATTGAGAAGAATAGAGTCATGACGCGGAAGATCAAAATGCTGGTGATTGCCGGCGCCCGACCAAACTTCATGAAGGTAGCGCCATTGATCAAATCGATGCGGGCGCGCAATGAGCAAGAGCAACAGAGTGCGGGAAAAATCGATTATCGTCTCGTGCATACCGGTCAGCATTATGATGGACAAATGTCTGACATCTTCTTTGGCGAGCTCGGCATACCCCATCCTGACATCAATCTTGGAGTAGGTTCGGGTTCACACGCGGTACAGACCGCGCACGTGATGATGAGATTTGAACCCGTCTGTGAGGTCGAAAAACCCCGCTGGATTGTAGTCGTAGGGGATGTGAACTCTACGCTCGCCTGCACGCTCGTCGCATCGAAGATGGGCATTAGGGTAGCCCATGTGGAGGCTGGACTGCGAAGTTTCGATCGCACTATGCCGGAAGAAATCAATCGTATTGTGACCGACTCGCTTGCGGACCTTCTTCTGACTCCATCAGAGGATGCCAACGAGAACCTTAAGCGCGAGGGGGTGGCTGATTCCAAGATCGAGATGGTGGGCAATGTGATGATCGACGCGCTGGTTTCTAACCTTCAAAAATCACGCGCCAGTGCTTTGTCGGAGCAACTTGGACTGGCTCGAAATGGCTTTATTTACGTGACGTTGCATCGCCCATCCAACGTGGACGACAAGCAAAGCCTCAGCGCCATCATGGAGGAACTGAGACGGCTGGCAGGGGAGCTGCCTGTCGTATTTCCCATGCATCCGCGCACGCGAAAGAGGTGCGAACAGTTCGGGATCTTGCACCACGACGGCAACCGCCTCCGCGTGCTCGACCCTATTGGCTATAATGATTCTCTCTTTCTAACCGAAAACGCTCGCCTGGTGCTCACGGACTCCGGAGGGCTCCAGGAGGAGAGCACCTACTTCAGAACGCCGTGCCTTACGCTGCGTCCCAACACTGAGAGGCCTGTCACGCTGACATTGGGGAGCAACAAGCTGACAAGGTTAGAGCGCCTGGCTGACGATATTGCTGAAGTCCTCAATCGTGAACCGAGGTTTGGGCAACTGCCTCCGCTTTGGGATGGCAGGGCGGCAGACCGCATGATCGACGCGATGCTGAGACGATAGAATTCAGATTATGAATTTCTGTCAGCCAGCTCAACTCTTGAAACAGTGAACCGGTCGATGCCCCCAGCCCCTGTTGCCGCGCTAGATCGAGCTTTGTCGCTCAACATACATCAAACTACGCAGAGGTTGATAGAATACTGCCGCACGAGCGACTGGGCGGGTCATGATCCGTACGATGCACTGAACAGCGAACTGATTGGAGCGTTCCGAATCCTGGACTCGAGGTTTTTGCGCCTCGCTCTGACCCAGTTATTGAAGCGCAGCCCCGTTGACCTGCGGCACTTGCTGCGGGTTCCGAAAATGCAGAATCCGAAGGCTCTCGGCCTGTTCCTTGCTTCCATGGTCAAATTGCGGCGGGTGGGTTTCTTGGCCGACGATGAGCTGGCGAAGCAGATTGTGATGCGACTCGCGGACCTGCGTTCTGCCGGAAGCGAACACTGGTGCTGGGGCTACTGCTTTCCTTGGCAGACCCGCACTCGGGTCGTTCCCCGAGGGGCGCCTAACCTGATCTGTACTACCTTCGTGGCCACTGCACTCCTGGACGCCTACGAGGCACTCCGCGCCCCAAGCTGTCTTCAGATGGCGGTGAGCGCCGCAGAGTATATTCTCGATGAATTGTATTGGACCGAGGGAGAAGTTGCGGGGTTCAGTTATCCCCTCCCGTCGATGCACCAACAAATTCACAATGCCAACTTCCTTGCCGCGGCCTTATTCTGCCGGATCACTGCGACCGCGGGTGAAAAGAAGTTTCTTGAACCGGCGCTGCGGGCGGCGCGCTTCTCAGCGAGCAAACAGCGGGATGACGGCTCGTGGCGCTACGGGGAAATGCCGAATCAAAACTGGATCGACAACTTCCACACCGGATACAACCTTTGCGCTCTGCGCTCTATCGCCCGATATAGTGGTGAATCGGAATTCGAATCTAACATCCGTGCCGGGTTCGAATTTTATCGCAAACATTTCTTCAGGGACGACGGAGCGCCCCGGTATTTTCATAACCGGACCTATCCTCTCGATGTGCATTCTGCGGCCCAGAGCATCATAGTGCTTCTCGCCTTCCGGGATATCGATCAGGACAATGCGACGCTTGCTCATTCGGTCCTCCACTGGACAATGTCTCATCTGTGGGACAAGCGGGGATTTTTCTATTACCAGAAACTTCCTTTCTGCACGATCCGGACCTCATACATGAGATGGTCCCAGGCTTGGATGCTGTTAGCTCTTTCGACTCTCCTGGAGGAAGAGTGCGAACGTCCGGCTGTCGTCGATTTAGCGCCTTCGTTACAGAACCTCGGTTGAAAATGCTCAAAACGGTATTTACAGAGGAAGGGGAGTCGGCAAACGTCCGTTATAGGTACGTTATTATAACTCCGGCGCGGAATGAGGCGACGCTTATCGAGCAGACGATCAAGTCAGTGGTGGGACAAACGGTACGTCCGCTGAAATGGGTGATCGTCAGTGACGGA
The DNA here is from genome assembly GCA_019246215.1 of Verrucomicrobiota bacterium. Lineage (GTDB taxonomy): Bacteria > Verrucomicrobiota > Verrucomicrobiia > Chthoniobacterales > JAFAMB01 > JAFAMB01. The sequence continues at coordinate 12,758 of JAFAQT010000140.1, read as the reverse complement.
TCGACCGATGGGACCGACGATATTGTGCTACGATACACGAGGGAGCACGATTGGATCGAATTGGTCCAGCTTCCGGAACGGAAAGAGCGCAACTTTGCCGGCAAAGCTCAAGCTTTCAATTTAGGGTACGCAAGGGTGAAAGGTCTCGAGTACGACATTATCGGCAATCTCGATGCAGACCTCTCCTTCGATGAGGAGTATTTCGAGTTCCTGATGGAGAAGTTTGCTGCAGATCCAAGGCTCGGCGTCGGAGGCACCGCTTACTTGGACGGCGATCGTACCTATGATTATCGCTTCACGAGTACCGAGCACGTCTCTGGTGCCTGCCAGATGTTCAGAAGAGAGTGTCTTGAATGCATCGGAGGCTATGTGCCCATGAAGTCGGGTGGAATTGATCTGGTCGCAGTCGTTACCGCAAGGATGAAAGGCTGGAGGACGAGGACTTTTCTCGAGAAGGCTTCCACCCATCATAGAAAAATGGGAACGGCTAGCCACGGCTTACTGGCAATCGCTTTTAAAGGCGGCTATCACGATTACCTGATGGGCGTGCATCCCGTGTGGCAGTTTTTTCGTTCTATATATCAGCTGCGGAACAAACCTATTATAATCGGGGGCTTTCTTTTGCTTGTCGGTTATGTGTGGGCCTGGATCACACGGGCGGAACGACCTGTGTCCAAGGAACTCATTAAATTTCGGCAAAAGGAGCAGATCTCGAGGCTGAAGGAGTTTTTCTTTAAAATCATCTCGCGCCGGCAAGACCGCACGCTCATCTAGGCCCTCTTGGATTGCTAAATGCTCATCATCAATGCCGATGATTACGGGCTGAGTCGACTGGCGAGCGACAGAATACTGTGCTGTCATGAGCGCGGAAGCGTCACCTCGGCCAGCGCCATGGTGTTTATGGATGATTCCGAAAGGGCGGCGGACTTGGCCGGACATTCCGGGCTTGACGTGGGATTGCATCTCAATTTCACTCAACGATTCACACGGACGAATCTTTCGTCGCGATTATCGGACTACCAAGAGCGCATCGTGCGGTTCTTGAGCCGAAACAAGTACGCGTTTCTCGTCTACCATCCGGGACTTAGAAACCAATTTCAATATGTCGTCAAAGCCCAGCTCGACGAGTTTCTGCGCCTCTATGGCGCGGAACCGTCGCACTTCGACGGGCATCATCACATGCATCTCTGTTCGAACGTACTGGTTGACCGACTCATACCAAGAGGCTGCAAAGTCCGACGCAGCTTCTCCTTTGGGCCGGGGGAAAAGGGGTATGTCAATCGTAGCTATCGGTCGATGGTTGACCATTGGCTGACCCGGAACTATCTCACGACCGATTTCCTCTTCTCGCTCTCATCATGTCTGGGATCGGGGAGCCTGTCTCGGGTGACCAAACTGGCTAGTTTCTCCACTGTTGAGCTGCAGACACACCCCGAACATACGGGCGAATTTGAATGGCTTAACAGTGATTCTTCCGGTCAAGTGATGTCGGAAGTCAAAATAGGCTCTTACGCAACGTTGCAGGCCGAAGGCTTTCAGAATCTGAGCGGTCCTCGAGACCAGAGGTCCTAGATGATAGAGTGCATATTCACGATTGATTACGAGATTTACGGGGATGGTCGAGGTTCCATGAGGGATCTGATTTATGAGCCCACCAATCGGTTGATCAACCTTTTCCAAAAGCGGAATGTTTGTTTCGTGGCTTTTGTGGAAGCAGCCGAGCTGGAGAAGGTAAGTACGCATCGCACGGATGAAGCGATTGATGACGTAAATCGCCAGGTGCGGGAAATGTATCGCAATGGTCATGAAATCGGGCTCCACCTGCACCCTCAATGGTACAATGCAAAGTATGTCAATGGGCGGTGGGAGCTGGATCAGAGCGAGTATAACCTCTGCACTCTGCCTCGTGAGCGGATTGCGCAAATCATTGATCGGTCCTGCAACTATTTTCGAGACGTTCTGGGCGTGCCCGATTTTACTCCGCTATCCTTTCGCGCCGGAAACTGGCTCTTTCAGCCATCCCAAAGTGCATCGATTGCTTTAGCCGAGAAGGGCGTGAAGATCGACTCTTCGGTTTCCAAAGGACTCGTGCAACGCTATCACGGGCTGGATTACCGGCCGGCACTGAAGAACGGCTACTATTGGAACTTTGGTATCGATGTCAATAAGCCTCAGCCCAACGGCGCACTGCTGGAGATCCCCATTTATACGAAAATGGTTCCATTTTGGAGGATGCTAACTTCCAAGCGCGTCCATCTGCAGCGGAAGGCGTCCACAACAAACCAGCGGCAGCGACAAAAGGTCTTGCGCCTTCTGGATCGGCTACGATGGAAATACCCGCTTAAGTTTGATATCTGTCGCATGGAAATAACCGAGTTGGAGTCCATGTTTGACGAAGTCATCCGAGCGGACCAGAAGAGCCCTGATTCCCTAAAACCTCTCGTGGCGATCGGGCATACAAAGGATCTGGTTGACTTTGACACGATTGAAACCTTCCTCGCTTACCTCACGCAGAAGGGTATTAAGGTTTCCACTTTCGTCGAGATTTACGAGAGGTACCTGAATGGCGCGCGAAAACAGGCAGAAGGCATTCCCCAAAGCACCTGGTGATTCGCGTGGCGGCATCCGAAGGTGCAGACCGTGACGAAAGCTTGTGTGATGGATGAAAGATGAGGATCGAACAAACTTGAAAGGCGGAGCAACCGGCGCGTCGGCAGACCAATACAGGCAATCATCTTCATAGCTGATCATGCGATGGAATTAAGTCGAACAGGTGCCTTGGTCCGTGCAGTTGCCAGCCGATACCGCGAAATGGGGCTATGGCGCACCTTCAGGCTTGGCGTCCGCAAGCTCCTCTCGATGATCCGGGCGCTCGGCTCATCTAAAGACTTGCATCCATTTGACCTTAAATATGGCACGGAAACAAGCGGTGTTATTGAATCATGGTCTTTGGACCTGCCGCAAAAGATGATCGCCCATGCAGCCCGATATCAAACTGCAATCGTCGAGGTATACCTGGAAATACTGAATAGCCTCCCAATTACTCACCAAGAATTTGTTTTTATAGATTTGGGATCCGGAAAAGGGCGTGCCCTATTGCTCGCCTCCTGCTTCCCCTTCAAACAGATTATCGGTGTCGAATTATCTCCCCGCCTACACGAGATTGCCTGCGAGAATATCCGACGTTACCGGGACGGATCGCAGCGTTGCCACAAAATACTTTCGATCTGCGAGGACGCTACTGAGTATGAGATTCCGAAAGAGAATGTGGTTTTCTATATGTTCAATCCTTTCGACGATGAAGTAATGAGTTCAATGATATTGAACATTGAGCGATCACTGAGAAGCTTTCCGAGACGAATGTATATTATGTATCTGAAGCCAGTGTGTAGGCACCTATTTGATCGAACAGACTGGCTACGAACCGTGAAGGCGACAGATCGTTACGTGATTTATGAGACCAAGCAAGCCTATTATTCCGCTGATCAGACCCGCGAGAACGGTTCGGCCATCCAGCCCGGCCGGGGGACGCGGTGAACAGTTCGTACCGGCGAGGCTGTGAGTTCCTGATGTGATGAAGGCAGTCCCGGTGACGATAGAGTGGCACTCCGGTCTTCCCATATACAGTTCGGAACCATTTCTGAAGTCAGTCTCTGCAGAATATGGGTGGATCGGTGGCCTGGACACGCTCGGCAATCTCCGTTGCGTGCTGCCGTATGTTTCACTACGAAAATCGATTTTTCACCTCATCCGCTTTGCAACGGAGCCGATTCCAACGAAGGCGGATCTAAGTCTTGAGGAAGAGAACGCGTTCCTAAATAGTGCTATGGAACATTTCCGCCTCGCTGGGGTGGACCTGATTATCCCAGCAACGTTCAATACCTTATTCCGCACCTATCCTGCTGGAGCAACCGCCGCAGAATACGGTACCTATCTCATAGACCTAACCCAACCAGAGCAAACACATTGGCAAAATCTTCACTCCAAACATAGGAATGTCATTCGTAACGCGTTGAAGAAGGGGGTGCGAGTTCGAAGTGGACCCGAATATCTGGATACCGCCTACGGGCTGGTGCGTGACTCTTTTGAGCGATCATCTGTCGGGTTTGTCAGTCGTTTGCGGCTTAATCTCCGAATGAGTTACGAGAGTTTTCGGAATCAGGTTGATAGCCTGGGGGACAACGTCAGGATCTTTGTTGCTGAATTTGAAGGGAAGGTGCAGGGATGCGCGGTGATTCACTTCAGCGAGCACACCGCCTACTACATGCATGGGGGTAGCGTTCCAGTCCCGGTGACCGGTGCATTGAACCTGCTACATTGGGAAGCTATACGGCATTTTCGAGAGGCTGGAGTCCGGCATTATAATTTCGTGGGCGCCCGTCCCAACCCCAGACCTGGATCCAAACAGGAAGGAATTATCAGGTTCAAAGAACGTTTCGGAGGGAAGTTAGTGCGCGGTTACATGTGGAAATACTCGTTTCACCCGCTAAAATCCTCGCTCTATAACTTAGCGGCGCATCTTCGAAATGGCGGCGATATTGTTGACCAGTTGCTCCGTGATCTCAAGGACGCGCAGCGTTGCTCCTCCGCGGGCGGAACAGTTCAGTCAAACCCTTTGTGATGTCCCGGGTTAAAGAGGCGCGGAGCGCCGAGACAACAAAAAAGATTGACGTGCAGACAAGTTCCCTGTAATGGCGTGGCTGGAGTACCAGTCGAAGGTGGTACGTCGCGGGGCGGTAGCTCAATGGCAGAGCGTCACAGTTTACTGTGAAGATGGAAGTTCGACCCTTTCCCGCTCCATTGCCCGCGTTGAACCTGTTGTCGTCTAACGCAAATTCCGATGCAAGAAAAAATGGTCGATAACTTGCCGGTGGCCATTGCCGGAAGCTTGTTCAAGGTGGCCAGACTCCGACATGAGCCATACGAGTGCGCCAATGAACCCGTCACGTTCATTGACAAGTTCAGAAAGAGTGGGGTTAAGGCGGACCTCTTCACATTTTTGCAGGAGATCTCCGAGCCAATCCCAAAATATGACTTCCACCTTGAGTGGAGCCCCTATGCTGTCATTCCGTTAACCACGTACGACCACTGGTTCAAAAAGCAAATTGACTGCAAAACCAGAAACATGGTTCGAAAATCGCGAAAAGCGGGCGTCGAAACGCGAGTTATCGATTTTGATGACGAATTTGTCAGGGGAGTTATGGGTATTTACGACGAATCTCCTTTCCGGCAGGGCAAGCCGTTCATTCACTACAAAAAGGATTTTGAGACGCTCAAACGAGAGCTCAGCACCTTTTTCGATCGTAGCGAATTTGCTGGGGCATATTATGAAGGCGAACTGATCGGGTTTATAAAATATGTCCGCGGAAACAAGGTTGCCAGTTTGATGCACATAATAGCAAAGATCGCCCATCGCGATAAAGCCCCGACAAATGCCTTGATCGCCAAGGCAGTAGAGATGTGCGAGGAGAGGGGAATTGCAAATCTTCATTATGGAGTCTGGAGCCGCAGGGGATTGGGCCTTTTCAAAACCAGCCATGGGTTCATCTGTCGCCAGGTGCCTCGCTATTTCGTGCCGCTGACTCTCAAGGGTGAACTCGCGTTGAACCTTCGCCTGCATCGCCGGCTTCGTGACTATATCCCGGAGCGGTGGGCAGATAGGATGGTTAGCTTGCGAAGCAAATGGAACGCGTTGCGGTATCGAAATGCCGGCGCAGCACAGCACTGATCAGCAAACAAGCCCCGGGGAAAGCTTTCAGGTGTGGGGCATAGGCCTCGCCTGCAACTAGCATATCTGCGGGAGTAAGACTCTTTTTTTCAGATGCCAGGAATTACCGGAATCATAGGAGGCGGGCCGCACGACCAAAGCCGGGTTGCGCTCGATAAAATGGTAGAGTGCATGGTGCACGAAAAGTTTTACGTCTCGGGCACCTACGTCAACCAAGAGCTGGGGCTATGGATCGGATGGACTTGTCACGAAGGATCTTTCTCTGATTGCATGCCGTCATGGAACGAAAAACGTGATGTCTGCCTGATCTACTCAGGCGAAAACTTTGTTGATCCGGCGGTAATGGCCGATATTCGAAGGAGAGGTCATGATTTTGACAAGGGAAACGCGAGTTACTTGGTTCACCTTTATGAGGAGGAGGGGATCAGTTTTCTGGAGCGACTGAATGGTTGGTTCAGCGGCGTACTTTTAGATTTGCGCGATTCGAAAGTGGTGCTGTTCAATGATCGGTTTGGGATAAATCGGCTCTGTTATAGCAAAGATTCCGGAAGGTTCTATTTTGCTTCCGAGGCGAAATCACTGCTGCGTGTCCTGCCTCGACTCCGTCAGATGGATCTCAAAAGCCTTGGCGAGTTTTTTTCCTGTGGCTGCATAATGCAGGACAGAAGTCACTTTTCCGGAGTTTCATATCTTCCCGGAGGATCGAAATGGACGTTTCAAGGCAATCAAGAACCGGAAAAGGCGTTCTACTTCAGAAAGGAATCCTGGGAAAGTCTGCCTCGATTGAGTATAAATGGCTACTATGAAAAGCTGAAGGAGACATGGCAGCGCATTCTTCCCCGCTATTTTAGCGGAACGCAACCAGTAGGCCTTTCCCTGACCGGAGGGGTGGACAGTCGCCTGATATTAGCCTGGGCGCCGGACTCTTCGTTGCCTTGCTACACTTGGGGAGGCATGTACCGCGAATGTGCGGACGTCAAGATTGCCAGGCAGGTGGCCACGGCTTGCAAACGATCACATCAGGTTATTTCTATCAGTCGGGAGTTCCTGTCGCAATTTCCCTCCTTAGCTGAGAAGAGCATTTATATTAGTGATGGGGCGCTGGATGTGCTTGGCTCGGTGGACCTCTATGTGCAGCGCTTGGCGAGACAGATTGCTCCCGTTCGAATTAGCGGCATTTACGGCGGGGAAATTTTGCGGTTGCTCATCGCGTTCAAGCCGATTCCTCCTAGCATCGGCCTTCTCGAGCCAGAGCTGGAGGGACTTGTTCACGATGCTGCCGCAACCTACGCCAATGAACTCGGAGGAAATCTGCTTTCCTTCATCGCGTTTAAGCAGGCACCTTGGTACATGACCGGGAAGTTTGCGGTGGAACGGTCTCAAGTCACGCTTCGCACGCCGTTTTTGGACAATGATCTGGTATCGCTCGCCTATCAAGCGCCCAGGGGGGTGGCGCTGAGCAATGAAGGCGCACTTCGCCTGATCGCGGATGGTAAGCCTGTCCTTGGGAGATTCGGGACCGACCGTGGTGTGGCGTTTCGGTCGATCCCGGGGGTCACCCGGGCGCACCACCTTTTTCAGGAGTTTACATTCAAAGCAGAGTACGCCTACGATTATGGTATGCCGCAATGGCTGGCGCGGAGCGACCACGTTCTGATGCCATTTCACCTCGAGCGGCTATTCCTGGGTCGCCATAAGGTCCACCACTTCCGCGTCTGGTACCGGGATGCGCTTTCCAGATATTTAAAGGCCATCCTCCTTGATCCCCGCACCAGGGCGCGACCTTATATCCGAGGCGAGTTTCTGGAAAAGATCATTCGAAGCCACACTGAAGGCTATGGCAATTATACGCTTGAGCTGCACAAAGTGCTGACTTTAGAGCTCATACAGAGAACGTTGATGGAAGGCGTTTAGCCGCTGCTCGCTGCGCGCCAGAGGGGACAGATGAAAGGCACGATTCTACCTGAAAAGATGATCATCTGCCCGGAGGATCTTATCCTCGTGACGGGCGCAGCAGGTTTCATAGGATCTAAATTGGTTGAGATTCTCCTTGAGCGTGGGTTTCGCAACTTGCGATGTTTTGCGCGTCCTTCGAGCAACTCTGCGAAGCTGAAGTCGATCGTCCAGCGTTGCGGGGGGGCCGCAAGGGTGGAGATCATCACAGGAAACCTGCTCTCCCGAGAGGACTGCATCGCGGCGGCGAAAGATGTGACCCTCGTATATCACTTGGCGGCTGGAAGAGGTCAGAAGATGTATGCCGACGCCTACATGAACTCGGTTGTGACGACCAGAAACCTTATTGAAGGATGCCTGCACCACCATTCGCTGAGACGTTTTGTAAGCATCAGTTCCTTTTCGGTCTATTCAAATACCGGCAAGCCCGGGGGACGGCTTCTGGACGAATCGTGCCCTGTGGAACAGCATCCGGAGCTTCGCGGAGATGCGTACGCGTTCGCGAAGGTCAAGCAGGATGAACTGGTTGCCCACTACCGTAAAAAGTTCGGCGTCCCGGCCGTCATTGTCCGCCCGGGCTACGTCTATGGTCCCGGGAACGAAGGAATCACGGGAAGGGTTGGGATCGGAACGTTTGGCATTTTCCTGCATCTGGGCGGCTCTAATCGTATTCCACTTACGTTCGTGGATAACTGCGCAGAAGCGATTGTTCTGGCCGGCCTGAAGCAGGGCGTAGATGGAGAAATCTTCAATGTTGTGGATGACGATCTCCCTTCCAGTAGAGAGTTTTTGCGGTTGTACAAGCGACACGTAAGAAGGTTTCCATCCGTTTATCTGCCTCACATGCTTAGTTATCTTTTGTGCTATCTTTGGGAGAAATACTCACAGTGGTCTGAGGGACAGTTACCGCCGGTGTACAGCCGGAAGGAGTGGCACACCGCCTGGAAACCAACGCGTTACACAAACGAGAAACTCAAGAGCCTTTTGGGATGGATGCCGAGGGTTTCATCGCGTGAGGGGCTATGCCGATTTTTTGAAAGCTGCAAACAGAAGGGAAGGCATGCTTAAGGTGGCAATCGTAGGATGCGGAAAGATTGCCGACTCTCACGCCGCGCAAATTAACCGGATCCAAGGCGTTGAGCTCGTGGGGGTTTGCGATCGGGAAGAGCTGATGGCAAAGCAGCTCCATGACAGATTTTCAGTTAAGGGCTACTTCAGCGATCTGACCGAGCTAATCCACGAGGCGCACCCGGATGTCGTTCACATCACCACACCGCCACAAAGCCATTTCGAGATTGCGAAGCAATGTCTGCTTCAGGGCTGCCACGTCTACGTCGAGAAGCCGTTCACACTCGATGCGATAGAGGCCGAAAAGCTCATCCAGTTGGCAGAACAGAAGGCGCTCAAGATTACTGTGGGACATGACGATCAATTCCGCCACGCCGCAAGACGCATGCGTAGTCTAGTAGCCGGCGGTTACCTGGGTGGGTCTCCGTTGCACATGGAAAGCTATTACGGCTATGAATTTGGCGAACTCGGGTATGCGAGCGGTCTTCTTAGGGACGAGCAGCATTGGGTACGCAGATTGCCTGGCAAATTGCTGCATAACGTTATCAGCCATGGTATCGCCCGGATCGCTGAGTTTTTTACCACAGCGACGCCTTTGGTCATTTCCCATGGTTTTGTTAGCCCTCTGCTTAGAAGAATGGGGGAACGCCAACTTGTGGACGAAGTCAGAGTAATTGTGAGCGAGGAGGAGCGTGTCACTGCGTATTTCACCTTTTCTTCGCAGATGCGGCCCGCGCTTCACCAGTTCCGAGTATACGGGCCCAAGAATGGGCTTGTTCTTGACCAGGATAACGAGACGCTTATCAAGCTTAGAGGAGGCAGGTACCCCAGCTACATGGAACAATTTGTTCCTCCGTTGAATTTTGCCCGCCAGTATGCGGGCAATTTTCTAGAGAACCTGCGTCTCTTTCTGGCGTGCGATTTTCATCCGAAGGCCGGGATGAAGTTCTTGATCGAATCCTTTTACCAGTCAATCGTTAAAAGCGGTCCAGTTCCTATACCTTATCGGGAGATCCTTTTGACCTCGCGCATCATGGATACGATCTTTGAGCAAATCGATAGGCGTGCCTTGGACGGATCGGAGGAATTGGATTCCATGCCGTCATTTACCAAATCGCCTCATTGAGGGGAACCTGAATGCCCTCTCAACTTGCATTGCAATTGTGTCTGTGCTTTATCGCATGGTTATTCTACAGGGACTACCGGCGGGGGGATCGGGTTTCGCTCGCCCTGTGGATTCCGCTGCTGTGGCTCTTCATTCTGGGATCAAGGCCGATTTCGGCATGGTTCGGATTCGGTTCCTCCGCCGAGACTAACGCGGACCCTTTGGAGGGTAGCCCATTCGATGCACTATTTTTCCTCATGCTTATCATGGCTGGCGCGCTGGTTTTGGCTAGCCGACCTGTGAACTGGGAGGCCATCTATCGGAATAACCACTGGTTGATCTTTTTTTTTCTCTATCTCGGCATTAGCGTGCTTTGGTCGGACTATCCGCTCGTTTCTTTTAAACGATGGATCAAAGATCTGGGCAACATCGTCATGGTGCTGATCGTCCTCAGCGATAGCGATCCAATCCGAGCCGCTAAAATTCTTCTGGCTCGCTGCTGCTATTTGCTCGTCCCACTTTCGGTTTTATTGATCAAATACTTTCCGGTGCTGGGCCGATATTACGACCGATGGAACGGATCAATATATTACTGCGGAATGACGACGGACAAAAATATACTCGGGATGACCCTGTTTGTCTGTTGCCTGTCATTGATCTGGATCCTGTTCGAATTGATGGGGAAGAGGATCAAGCTTACTATACTGCTTAAAAATCTTCTTTTGCTATTCCTGATGGGAATGGCGGCTTGGCTGTTGCAGCAAGCGCACAGTTCGACGGCGACGGCATGTACATTCCTTGGTGCTCTCGTTCTTCTGGCTCTGAGATTCGCACCTATCCGAAGACATTTCTGGGTATACGGCGGGGCGGTGATAGGTTCTGTCCTGTTTGTGCAGGTCGCCTTCAATTTGAGCGATGTGATCGCGCGGACATTAGGTCGGGACATGACTCTGACGGGGCGAACGGATATCTGGACCATTGCGATACACGAAGGGCCTAATCCCTTGATTGGTGCAGGTTTTTACAGTTTCTGGTTGGGGAACAGAGTTGCAAAGCTCTCAGAGGGTTATCATTATTTGCTCAACGAAGCGCACAACGGCTATTTGGAAACTTACCTGAACAGCGGATTGATTGGTGTTTTTCTTCTTCTCGCCTTGTTTGTATCCGCTGGAAAACGGCTCAAACGAGAAGCTATGACAGGTGAGCCTTTCGCAACTTTCCGGCTGGCCTGTTTTCTGGCCATTCTTCCGTATGGTTTTACGGAATCCATCTTTAACCGGTTGACGCTGGTGTGGTTTCTCTTTTTGCTCGTAATTACGGATTATCCACGAAAGTACAGCGTTCCGCCTCCAGCAATTCGTTCGAAAATTCTACAACCTGGACGCGTGCTGAATAGCAGATAAATGCCGGGCCCGAGGCCCCGTCCCCAACCCGGAACTCCATTCGGGTATACATCTTTTAACGCATGAACATAGCTCACTTCCTGAAAACCGGCCTAGTAATTGCTTTTTTGCTAGCGGGTCGTACCCGGGCCGAAATTATCCCAGCAGATCGATGCGTCACCTGGCAAGGGAACGTGGGTGTCCCAGGAGGCATCCCGGATAGGGCCAAGATATATCAAACTTTTTCAGCAGGCGCTCAGTTGAGCGAAGTGCAGACTGCGCTCCGGAATTGTCCTCCAAATCAGGTGGTCAAACTGGGGGCCGGTACCTACAGATGGTCCGAGATGCTGGATTGGCAGAGCGTAAATCAGGGAGTGGTGCTTCGGGGAAGCGTAGACCCCAATGGCGCACCTGCTACGAAAATCATCTGGTCCGGCGGTTACATCTACATGCGTTCGGTGTTCGACGAATCCGCACTGAGCGTTGATGTTGACTTGAGCAAAGATGCCCTGAAGGGTAGCACCAAAATCAACTTGGTCTCTATGCCATCGTGGATTGTACCCGGGCACCTTTATATTCTTGACCAAGTGGATGATCCAGCGTTGGTGACGGCAAAAGGCCAAGAAGGGGGCGAGAGCTATCGGGCTCATATGGGTGGGGGGGATCGAGGCATGGCTCAATTGGTGAAGGTATTGTCAAAAACTGCCAAGTCGATCACGATAGAAATTCCCTTATATCATGAGTTCGCCACTAAAGGGAAAGCTCAGATTGCCGAGGCAGGATATGATCCGAGCAGTTCGGTTCCGCGGCGAAATTGTGGCATTGAAAATCTATATATGGAGGGTCAATACGCAGATGGCGACACCCGATTCATTCGAATGGAGAATTGTGATGGGTGCTGGGTGAAGAATGTTAATATATATAATCAACCGGGTGGCGTAGCTATTAATACGGACTTTTGTTATCGGTGCGAAATCAGAGACAGTTTCATTCATTATTCCCATGCATACGGCGGAGGGCAGGGTTATGGGGTGGCATTGTATAACGTGACTTCCGCCTCTTTGGTGGAAAATAACATTTTGGAGCATTTACATGTGGCCATGGGGGTAGATTACGGTGCTTCCGGTAATGTGTTTGGCTACAACTATGAATTCCACGGATTTGCAGATTCCAAACAGCAGCCCGCCATTGATTCACATGGTACTCACACCATGATGAATCTGTGGGAGGGAAATTATTGCGAGGACAAAGTACTATTTGACGTTATTCATGGATCAGGAAGTGACCAAACCGTCTTCCGAAACCGAATCCTTGGATGGCAAGCCGGGAATACTTACGATCAGGTTGCGGTTGAAATCGATATGTATAATCGCCGGTGTAACGTGGTCGGCAATATTTTAGGTTTGGATAAGAAACACACCATCTACGAAGCGGTTGCCCCTGATAACAGTTATAGATGGGATAGGGATCGCATCATCTACGTTCTTGGTTACGGTGAGTCCCTGGGGTATGACGACGCGGC
>JAFAQT010000098.1 GCA_019246215.1 Verrucomicrobiota bacterium | reverse complement strand
GCCACCGAAGCTGGCGCGGGAAGTGGAATGGCTATTGAGTCAGACCAGTTTGGGATTATTGTTGTGCTGGGAAAGGAGGAAAACTGTTGTGGACACCATGACTTACGCCTCAGTCGCAGTGCTCCCCTGGATGATAGCCCAGGACCAAGCTCGCTCGGTCGAATCGAGCGGAGAGTCTGTTGGGCTGGATCTTTCGCTCATCGGGCGATGACGGCTTATTGGGGGATGGAGGGCGATCGGTCTCGCCTGCCATTCTGTCGCGGAGCGGTCCACGCTTCTACGGATAAGGCAGGATGAGATTCGCGTCCGGTATAGCCGCGAGCAGGACGAGCGGCTGCCCTGCTTTAACTGGTGCACGTTCGAGGCTGGTTTAGCGGCTTTGAGCTCAAAATCAGCCGCCCAGCAGACGCCGAGCTGGACCGACGGTAGGATGGAGCGTATCCACCTCGATAACCTGACCGACGAGCAACGACGCGTCGGGTCAGTTTAGCTCAACGCTTTGCGCCATGCAGCAGGGGGGACTTTGGGCGTTGCTCGCTCGACCCGCATCAGCCTTCGCTCTCGGACTTGGTGCACAAGACCTAGTGATCAAGATTTGCCCTGATCTCAAGGCCCATTTCCTTTGTTGAAACCAGGACGGTTCCTTCGGACCAGATGTCTTTCGTGCGCAGACCTTTCGCAATTGTTTTGCGTACCGCCGATTCGATCCGGGCTGCGGCATCGTTCAAGCTAAATGAATAGCGCAGCATCATTGCGACAGAGAGAATCTGAGCGATAGGATTGGCAATCCCCTTGCCGGCGATATCGGGAGCCGATCCTCCACTCGGTTCATAGAGGCCGAAGCGGTAGTTGCCATGCTGACCCGTTCCGAGGCTGGCGCTCGGTAACATCCCGATCGAGCCTGTGAGCATTGCCAGTTCATCGCTGAGGATGTCGCCAAACAGATTTTCGGTCACGACGACGTCGAATGTTTTTGGGGCGCGAATGAACTGCATGGCAGCGTTGTCGACCAGCATATGCGTCAGTTCCACATCGGTATACGCCAGAGCGACTTCTTTAAGGACCGCGCGCCAAAGCAGGCTATTCTCGAGGACATTCGCCTTATCCACTGATACGATTTTGCGCTTCCGCAATCGGGCGATCTGAAAAGCAAGGTGTGCGATCCTTTCCACCTCGGATTTCCGATAGACCATGGTATCGACCGCAACGGTTTCGCCACGTTCTATGCGGGTTCCTTTCGGTTGGCCGAAATACAACCCTCCGGTCAATTCCCGAATACAAAGAATTTCAAATCCACCTTGTACAAGGTCCGACCTCAAAGGGGAAGCAGCTGAAAGCTCAGGCAAGCAAAGAGCCGGCCGCAGATTGGCAAACAAATTAAAATGCTTTCGAAGGGGCAGAAGAGCGGCGCGCTCCGGTTGTTCGTTCGGAGGTAGCTTTTCCCACTTTGGGCCGCCTACAGAACCAAACAGTATTGCATCACTAGCCTCGCAATTCGAGAGTGTATCCTCGGGGAGCGCCTTTCCGGTTGCCTCAACGGCAGCCCCTCCCACCAGAGATTCGCTAAGCTCGACGCGGAATTGATCCAGCTCAGCACATCGTTGCAGGACTCCGATCGCCTCTGCCATCACTTCGGGTCCAATACCATCGCCGGCTAAAACAGCTATTTTATAGGTGACTGGCATATCCATTTTTCGCCCTTGCACGGACAGAAAGCGAACTCTGCACAGAGTCCGCCAAGATCACGAAGACGGAGCAGGATCGGATCTCCATCAGATCAATCACTGATTCGCAGGGAACTACGGTCCGCCATATTCTCTACTCCCGTCTTGGGGACCCTTGTGCCCTTCTAGGCAGGCTCTTTGCCTTTCCATAACGTCCTCGCGATCCTTTCATTCATTTGACGCCTTGATCCTGCACCCGCGCCGCTAGAACAAAATCCCTCATTTTGTATTTGTCTTTGAAACCTTCTCTGTTTTCGACTCCGGTTGCAACATCGACAGCGTAAGGTCGCATTTCGCATACCGCGTCCGTCACGTTTTCCGGTGTCAATCCGCCAGAAACGATCAATGGTTTCTCAAGGTCTATTCCTTTCAGAAGTGTCCAATCGAACCGCTCTCCTGTTCCGCCAAACGAACCTTTTCGGTAGCTGTCAACCAGAAAGCCAAAGACAGGGTACGCACGAACCTGCTCCAGGATCCCAACATTCATCAATCGCACCGCTTTGAGCACTGGCTTGCGGCACTTGACCAATGATTGACAGAATTCCCTCGATTCTTCGCCCTGAAGCTGCAGGCCGTCGAACAAATCCATCTCCAGCCATCGACAAGCTTCCTCCAAAGTCGAATTAACGATCACGGCGATCCGGGAGATCTCTGCAGGCAACTCGCGAATCCAGGCCGCTTCCTTTTGCCATTGTACGTAGCGTTTCGATCCTGCATACAGATTAAAACCCAAAGCGTCCGCTCCACATTCCACTGCGGCAATCGCGTCAGCCTCCTTTTTCACTCCACAGATCTTCACGCGGACATGATCAGAATCTTTTATGAAGAAGGGCTTCGAATTGAGAGGGTTAGCGGTCACGGTCTGTTGGATTTGCTAGGGTAATTTCCACGATCTGATCAAAAATCCAGGCTTTTTCGGTTTACTGTGCACGGTTTCGCACTAGAATGCGCGACATTGATAGTTAGGAAAACATCAACAAGGAATAAGCGGAAGATGGAAGGCGAAGAGAAATCCAAAAGGATCGCGAAGGAAAAGCGAAGTGTCAAAAAGTCCAAGATTGTGGAATTACCCTCAAGGGAAATACCCGCGGCTCCAGTAACGCAAAAAATGCCGGAGCGGAGAAGTTTCAGTTCCGCCATTGCAACTGCGAAGCGCCCAGCGCGCTCCAGTAAAGAAGAAGAACCGAGCTTCGAGCAGGTTCAGCTCCGTGCATACTTTATTGGGGAGCGACGCAAAAGCTTAGGGATTCCGGGCGATGAAACCTCTGATTGGGTACAGGCTGAGCTGGAATTAAAAGCGGAGCTGCAACCGAAATAGGTTATGTTGCCTGCTCGGCGGGGGCTCCTCATCGAGAAGCGCCTCGACCGAAAACGGGTTTGCGGGTTGATCGTGGGCGTGAGAGGAGCGCCCGCGATGACGCGCCTTCCTGTTTGTCGTGGCGAGAGCGCGGACCACCCGGCCAAAATGTTGTGTCAGGTCACTTTTTCTAATATCCGATCACCGGGTGAACTCTCGTGAATACGGTACAGTTTTCCTGCAGGTAATGAGTCGAGCCAATCCAAATGCGTGGTCGTCACCACACGTTGCCCGCGAGACGGAAGAGCTGAGAATAACCGATTTCTTCGTACCGGATCGAGTTCGCCAAACACGTCATCGAGCAGCAGAAGAGGCGGCTTTTTAAATTCCAGTTCCAGAACCTTCGACTGGGCCAGTTTCAGAGCGATCGCCACTGTGCGCTGCTGGCCTTCAGAGGCAAAGAGCTCGGCCGGCTTGGTGTTCAGATAAAGCTGAAAATCATCTCGGTGCGGGCCAACAACGGTCGTCCTGAATCGCGACTCTTCGCCCTCAGATTCGCGCAGAGCCTTCTCGAAATCGGCAGTCGCTCCCGATTGATAACACAAGCTCAACGTTTCATTGCGATCGCTTATTGCGGCGAACGATTCAATGGTGGGCGGTTCCAGGCGCTCAAGCAGGAATGCACGCAAGTTCGTGAGTTGATGACCGAATTGCAGCAAGGGTTTGCTGTAGGCGTTTACTTCGCGGCGGCGTGAGGGGATCATCTTAAGATAATGGTTTCGCGAATGAAGCGCCTTTTCGTATGACCGGAGAATTTCACGATAGTTTCCGAACAGCTGACTGCCGACAAAATCGAGAAATCGTCTTCGTGCGTCGCTGCTGCCCTGAATCAACCCAATATCAGAATTGGCTAAATAGACCACCTTTGCGATGTCGAGATAAGTATTTGAGCTTTTCTGAACTACCGCATCCAATGCGAGTTTCCGCCGACTTGCGCTGTAATAAAACTGAAGATGATAGTCCGAAACGAACCCATCGGTCACCAGACCTTTCGCCCCGATGCGGATCAATTGCAGAAGAGAGTTAGCTTTGGGCGATTGAAGCCGGGTCAACACCGCCAGAGCCTCCAGCAGGGATGTTTTCCCCGAGGCGTTCCGACCGATAATGCAGGTAGATTCCGGGTGAAATTCTATTTCCAGACTCGAGAAACATCGAAAATCCCGAACAGATAATTTGCTGACCATTTAGAAATTTTTTGATCCGGCGCCACTTTGAAGGGCAGCACTCATTCAAATGCCCACTCCCATCCCGATTGGCAACGGGTCAAAAAATTTGCTCGAAAATTCCTCCTCCAAGTAGACGCTCGCCATCGTACAGAGCACAAACCTGGCCCGGAGTCAGCGCGCGCTGCGGCTGATCAAATTCCAGAATGGCAGATGTTTTGTCGAGCGCCTCAAATAGAATAGGGGCCGCTCGCGCGCGATATCGGGGTTTTGCTGCAATCTTTACGACCGTCGGTAACATTTTATTGGTAAACGATAGACTCCCTAACCGGCAACGGCGAGCGTACAAGCCCTCAGTGTCGGGATGATCGAACGCAACAATCAATTCGTTGGATTCTATACGTTTTTCGACGACGACATACGCCTCATTGGGCGTGTTGGAAGGCACCCCGACTCCTCTACGCTGACCGAGCGTATACAGGTGCAATCCCTTGTGCTCTCCAAGCCTCTTACCTTGTCGGTTCCGAATCGGGCCCGGATTATCCGGAACAAAAGCCTGGAGAAAATCACGCATCTTGATTTCGCCTATGAAACAGATTCCCTGACTGTCTTTTTTTGAGGCCGTGACCAGACCGAAAGCGTTCGCAAGCTCGCGGACTTCGGCCTTGCGCAGTTCCCCGACGGGAAATCGCGCTGCAGCGATCTGATGTTGCTGCAAGAGCGCCAGGAAGTAGGATTGATCTTTGCTCTTGTCAACGCCTTCGAAAATCTCCCACGAGCCGTCTGCCTGCCGCAGGCGGCGGGCGTAATGTCCGGTTGCGACTGCGTGAAAGCCTGCCGTTCTTGCCAGTTCAAGGAAAACGCCAAACTTCATTTCACGATTGCACATCGCGTCGGGATTCGGAGTGATCCCGACCTGGTACCCTTTCAAAAGGTATTCAACAACTCTAGCCCGATATTCCTGCATGAGGTTGACGATCCGAAAGGGTATTTGAAGGGCTTCCGCGACTGCCCGCGCATCTTTGATGTCCTGTTGCCACGGACAATTTCCCACAATGTTCTCCTCATTGATCCAGTTCTTCATGTAGGCGCCTTCGATGGGCAGACCTTTTCTCTGAAGCAGGAGGGCAGCGACGCTGCTATCCACTCCGCCGGACATCGCGACAAGAACGCGTTCAAAGGGCTCAGACACAGAAGGAGTTGTCAGTACCACTGCAAGCAGGTGACCCAAGGTGTATCGCAGCCAAGCTGTGCCCCTTCAGTCATCTTTTATGTAACCTGTTGTTAGCCCTTATCCCAGTTTTTGGGTTTAAAGCAGTTGGATACGTCAGGGCCGGAAAACCGTGCGACCGTTGAATGCTCGTGTTAACGTAAGTTCGTCCGCGCTCTCCAGCCCGGATCCAGCCGGAAGTCCCTGTGCAATCCGGGTGA
>JAFAQT010000020.1 GCA_019246215.1 Verrucomicrobiota bacterium | reverse complement strand
CTCTGGTTAAATATAGCACATCACTTATATCGTACAACGACATAATTTCTCGCCCCGTGGTGATAAATTTGTGCACTCCCGGAGCTAGCCGGATCGGGTTGTCGCTTCGTTTCTGTTCCGGCGTAGTGGATATCTATTCTGCCAGCGAGCTTTTTCTGCCCACTATGTCCCAAATTGTTGATCCCCCTTCAAAAGCAATTGACAATCGAAGCAATTCGATCCACCATTTGAGCAACACTTGCTCAAGTGGTAAACTGTGGCCGCACCCTCCCCCCTCATGTTGAAGGCTTGCCAGTACTACTATTCCAAGGACCCCTTGACGATGGCCCAAATTGGCAGCCGTCTGGGAATTTCTCGGCATCGAGTAGGGCGCCTACTGAGGGAGGCAATCGAAACGGGTGTCGTAAAGATTGAAATCCAATCTTCCCGCAGCAAGAGTATGGAAATCGAGCAGGCCCTGGAGAACGCCTTTGACCTGAAGGCTTCACTGGTGGTCGAGGTCAATCCAGACCTATCGTCCCAAGACACCAAACTGGCGACTTGCAAAGCAGGCGCCGAATTCCTGCGCGAACTGATAAAGGCTCATCACACGATAGGGGTCGGTTGGGGCACTACTACCTTCGAGCTTATCAATCAGCTCGAGCCTCTCGGGATCAGGGACGCTACGGTGGTTCAGATTACGGGCGGCAACAAGCGGCTCTCGGTCCAGTTCGATTGTCACGAAGTTACGCGTCGCCTGGCGCAGAAGCTTTCAACCGAACCGGTGCTCCTGTATGCTCCTGGTGTCGTCGATAACAAGGAGACACGCGAACTGCTCATGCGCGAGAGCGCGATCGCCGATACCTTCAGATACTTCGACAAACTCGACATCGTCGTTGTTGGCATCGGCGCCATCGTGCCAAAGGTCAACTCGATGCTTATCGGAAGCGGCTACGTCTCCGGCGCCGAACTGAAGCTGCTGAAACGGGGTGGGGCTGTGGGCGATGTTTTCTCCTACTTCATCAACGAGAAGGGCGAAATCGTCCACACCGAATTTTATGATCGCTCAATCACCATTGGGTTTCACCACATTCGCAAGGTGCCCACTACGGTAGGCATAGCCACAGGAGTGGAAAAATCGCGAGCCGTTGCGGCGGCGATACGGGGCGGCTTTGTCAATACGTTGATCGTTGACAGCCAACTCGCGCAAGCGTTGCTGGAGCATTGTGCTCCTCGCATCGAGTCGGGCCATATTGGAGAGGAGGCGAATACCGCGGCGAGAGTTCGCCGCCGCAGTGTTGTCGATACACGCTATAGATCGCCCTGTAGGGCAGCAGATACGCAATTTACTTTATTCAACAAACGTAGCCAAACATGAATGCAAAACAATGCGATTACGAGGCCGGGTCCACTGGCCAGCTCAACAGCAACCCTGGGTCGGAAGTCGAGCACCTTGAAACCGATGGTGAGTCGCGACGCAGCTTCCTTAAGAAAATGATCGTCGCGAGTGCGGCCACCGCCGTCACGGGCTTTCCGTACACTCGCGCACAAGCCGCCGAGAACCCGTCCATTAAATTCGGGCTTCTTGAGGACAGATCGGGGAACTTTGCGATCTTCGGCATCAATAAGTGGCATGGCACTCAGCTCGCGCTCAAAGAGATAAACGAGGGCTGGACGCTTGAGGGCGGCGTGCAAGGACCAGGTGGTCCGGGCGTGTTCGCCAAAGTTGCGCCTAAGCCGCCTACGGAGAACATCAAAGAAATAGTTAATCGAGGTGGTGACGAAACAAAGGACGATACGGTCTGGAACGAGGAGGATGAATACCTGGTTAAGTCAGGCGAAAACGGCGTTTTGGGCCGCCAGCTTGAGCTCATTTCCCCCGATCCCGAATCCGACAACAGCCAGTTTCAATCGCTCGCGCGGAGGCTCATTCTAGAAGACAAGGTTGACGTCATCATGGCCGGTTTCGCCAGCGCCGAGCGCGAGGCAATTCGCCCGATTATGGACCAGAATAAGATGCTTTATTTCTACAACAATCAGTATGAGGGCGGAGTGGCTGACAAATACACGTTCTGCACCGGTGCGATCCCCGAGCAGCAGATCGTGCCGGTCATGCAGTATATGATCAAGAACTTTGGACCGAAGATTTACACCCTCGCCGCCGACTATAACTTTGGGCAGTTGAGTGCCGCATGGACCCGCGCCATGGCGCCGATACTGAGCGCGGAGGTTATCGGCGAGGAGTTTATCCCTTTGAGCGTCTCGCAGTTTGCTTCGAGCATCTCCCGTATACAGGAGGCTAAGCCAGATTGGCTCATGATGTATATCACCGGGCAAAACCACTCAAATTACTATCCTCAGGCTGATGCTGCGGGGGTCAAGATCCCAATGGGATCGAGCATCAACATCGCCCAAGGATACGAGCATCGGCGCTTCAAAGCTCCTGCGTTGGCACGGTTTCATGTCACGGCGAGCTACATGGAAGAGATTCCCACTCCCCGTAACCGCAAATTCGTCGAGCGCTGGCGGAAGATGTTTCCGGACGAACCGTATATGGCCATGGAAGGACACAGCGCCTATGTGGCGACCCACTTGTACGCGAAGGCAGTGCGGCTAGCCGGAACCACGGATAAGGAAACGGTGATTAAGGCGCTTGAGTCGGGCATCGGCGTGGAAGCTCCGTCGGGATGGGTCTTTATGGATCCTGCCACGCACCACCTGAGTCAATACATTCGTCTAGCGAGCTGCAACGAACAGCACGACATAAGCTTTGTCACCGAATGGCCCTATATTGAACCCTGGTGGACGCGTAGGCTTGGAGTGAACCTCGTGCGTCATCCGGAGTCTAAGCAATACATCCCGGATGAAGATCCATTCTTCAAGATGTTCAAGAAAAAAGGGAAAGGGTGAGAACGCTTGGCTCCGAAGAAAGGCTCTCGCGGGGGCTTGCTAAGATAAGCTAGCAGGTTGCTCCCGACAAAAGATCGGGGAACATTCATCAAACCGTTGGAATGGTTTCGAGGTTAAACCGGGGTGTCGCCTTTGCGCCAGACAAGATAGTGTTTGTCCGTGGCGGGTGTTGCTTCCTTTTTCGATTCCAGTGCATCGCTTTCCATGTTTTGCAGTGAGTCCGTTCATGAGCTTAGGTTATCTCGTAAGCTTGCTTTATCAATACGCTGACAGCATTGCGTTTCTGCTGCTCGCAGCCCTGGGCCTGATGATAATCCTGGGCGTGGTTAATGTCATTAACCTCGCGCATGGCGAGCTGATCATGATGGGGGCATATATAACAACTCTGACATATCACCGGGCTCATCTTCCGCTTCCGCTATGCATGGCGCTCAGCACAATTGGAGTTGGGTTATTCGGGATGCTCTTGGAGCGGTTTGTCATTCGGCGGTTCTACGATGACAAGCTCGGAGCACTCGTCGCCACATGGGGAGTAAGCCTGATTCTGAGCCAGGGTACGCTTCTTGTCTTCGGCCCTTCTTTGGAGTCCGTACCTTTGGCGGCTTGGACTTTCTCTTACGGTCGCTATTCGTTCGGCGGCTATCGGTTACTTCTATTTGTGATTGCGATAGCGATAGTGCTTATCGCATGGTGGGTCTTCTATCACACTCGACTTGGTGTGCGGACACGGGCGACCATGCAAAACGCCGATATGGCGCGTGCGCTCGGAGTCAATACACGAGATATTTATCTCCTTACCTTCGGAGTCGGTTCCGCTCTAGCGGGACTCACTGGGGCGCTGTACGCTCCGACCACAACGATCGTTCCGCTGATGGGCAACCAGTTCGTCGACGTGGCATTTATCACGGTGGTGGTGGGGGGCGGCGCTAATCCAATCGTTGGAGCGCTGACGAGTGCGGCCTTGCTGTCTTTGATTGCTACGCCTTTGTCCAGCACGCTAGGCACATTTAGCGGACGTATCGGGCTGCTCATCGCGGCGCTGGTCGTGATCAGATTTTTACCGCGCGGGATCTCCGGGTATTTCCAGGACATCCGTTACCGGCGTATGGCGAGAGGTGTCTCCTGATGGAACGCGAGGACAAACGCTGGTGGCAAGTCTTAAACGGCCCTCAGGAACTTGGCCGGGGCCGAGTCTTTTGGTGTTTATTCACCTTTGCGGCGCTAGGTCTGCTCGCGTATCCCTTTGTAGGTTCGGTGTTTGCTTTGTCGAATTTTGCTAACTTCTGTCTTTACGTTCCGATGGGTCTTGGACTTGCGCTATTATGGGGATACAGCGGCGTCTTGAGCTTTGGACAAAGCGCCTTCTTTGCCATTGCGGGCTATGTGTACGGAATTATTAGTGGGAATTTGCTCGACATGCCCGGCGGGACTTTATTGGCTGCAGCCGGTGCAATCGCCGCCTCCGCGGCAATCGCCGCGGCATTCGGATACTTTGTATTTTATGGGCAAGTGAGCGGATGGATCATTCCGTTGCTTTTGCTTGTCCTGTCGCTGATTCTGGAAACATTCATGGCGCAAACGGCGGGGTACCAATGGCGCGTGGGAAGCGTTCTGCTCGGAGGGTACAACGGAATGACCAATATCCCGTCTCTGCAAATTGGGTCGTCGATTTTCGGCGGCGCTTCTATCGGGTTTTACTATCTTGTGGTCTCTGCGATGTTGATAACCTACCTGGGCCTCAGGCTATTAGTGAACTCTCACTATGGCCACGTAGTGACCGGTATACGAGACGATGTCGAACGGACGCGAATGCTGGGATACAATGTTAATCTTATGCAGATTCAGGTGTTCGTAGTGGCGGCTGCATTGGCTGGCTTAAGCGGGGTTCTGTATGTCTCATGGGGCAATTACATCAATCCGTCCAGCATGGGACTCCTCCCCGCGACTCTACCGGTAATCTGGACTGCAGTGGGAGGGCGAAGCAGCCTGCTGGCCGTTCTCTTGTCAACGGTTACCTTGCGATGGCTTGCTGACTCTCTAGCTGTGAAAGGGGGGGAATATGCCTTTCTCATCATGGGTATTCTGCTGCTGGTTACGATGTTATTTTTCCCGGCGGGCATCGTCGTCACGCTAGCGCGACACTGGCTGCAGCGGAAACCGGAGCGCCGCGACCTAAAGAAGAACCGAGCCCCGTGACAATGCCCACTCCTTCTGAGAGCGACGGCGTTGTCGTATTACACGCTGAGAATCTGACCAAGTCTTTTGGAGGAATTCGCGCGGTCGATCACTTGAATCTCACGCTGGCGCGCAGTGAGCTGCGCTGCCTCATCGGACCGAACGGCGCAGGCAAGTCGACCCTGTTCGGCTTGCTTTCGGGTCTCCATCGCCCCGATACAGGTCGCATACTGTTCAAGGGTGAGGACATTACTAACCTGCAGCCATTTCAACGCGTCCGAAAAGGTCTTTGCCAGAAGTTCCAGACGACCCGCATCTACCGTTCACTAACTGTTGCACAAAACCTCTTGATCGCTGGCGGGACACACACATCGAACAGGAAGAAGAACGAGAAGCTGAGCTGGGCCCTTAGCACCCTGGGTCTCGACTCGGAACACGAGGTATCAGCAGGGAAACTGTCTCACAGTCATCAACAGTGGCTCGAGATTTGTCTCGCGCTCGCCACGGAACCCGATCTGCTTCTCTTGGACGAGCCGACTGCCGGGATGACCCCCGAAGAGACAGCATTGACAGCCCAGTTCGTCGTCAATCTGAATCGCCAGGCGCTGACCGTGCTGGTGGTGGAGCACGACATGGCATTCGTGCGTTATATCGCTCAATCAGTCACGGTCTTACACTATGGACGAATCTTTACTGAGGGGAGCCTCGACGAGATCGAGTCGAATCAGGAAGTGCGTCGCATCTATCTGGGAGAGAGTTGAACCATGAGCGGCGCATTGCTTCACGTGCAAAATTTGGTAGCCGGATATGGAACTGCCGATATTTTACAGGGCGTAACCCTCGAAATTTGGCCCGGCGAAATGGTCGCAACGGTAGGGCGAAATGGTGTTGGTAAGTCGACGCTGATGAAAACAATCATCGGATTGCTCTCAACCCGCAGAGGCTCAATTTCCCTGAAAGGCGAATCCATCACGCACCTGCGCGCCGACCAGCGGGCAGCGCTCGGCATTGGCTATATTCCTCAAGGGCGGGAGATCTTTCCCGAACTTTCGGTCGAGGAAAACCTAATGATGGGCGAGACTATTAACTGTGCGAAACAGTCCTTTCGTTACGACTTGGTCTACGAGTATTTTCCGATATTACGGGAACGACGACGGCAAGTGGCCGGAACGTTTAGTGGCGGTCAACAGCAAATGCTGGCGATTGGTCGCGCGCTGGTGGGGCGTCCAACTCTGCTCCTTCTCGACGAACCCTCGTTAGGGATCCAACCCAGCATCATTCAGGAGATCGGCCAGGCCCTGTTAAGGCTGAACCGCGAGGAAGAGCTCACGATTTTGCTCGTTGAGCAGAACATGCGCCTGATTGAACACGTGGCTGTCCGCGCCTATGCGATGGATAAAGGCCGCATAGTCGCGAACCTGACACTTGAGATGCTCAAAGACCGGGAAACGCTAGCGGACTACCTGGCGGTGTAGCAGTATGCAAATGAACTTTGCCAAGCGGCCGTTCTTCGTCATCGGATCAGGACAGAAAGTCGGCTTCGAGTCGACTGTCGCCGCACGCGGACACCTGCCCAGCAATGAGCGACCGATCGCTCGCCTGACCAGCAAAAACCTTCGCAATTTTCTGCTGGGCTTCAGTTGCGTGCGAAATGAGGAGAAAATCAATGCCGAGGGCCACGTACAGAATTTTCCTTAAGGAGCGCGTGGGAACCGGCTCGACGAACGTGGTCGATATCTATCATGCGGTGCGGAAGATTCCCTATGGTTCAACCGGGGAACGTGATCCGGTAAAAGTCATCGCAAACAATCTCGGTTCTTGCTCGGGCAAACACATCCTTCTCCGCGATTTATTGCGAGAGGTCGGTTGGAAGGCTGAGATCATTACCATGTTCACGCATTTCAATCGAGGCGTTCCTTCGCATCCCGCGATGCCTGCAGATCTCCGTGCAATGATCGATGGTGAGGATGTCTGTGATTTTCATCATTACGTCCGGATCCGAATCCACGAGGATTGGCACAAGCTCGATGGAACCTGGCACGATGCCTTGATCCCCTATGGCTTTCCTGTCAACCGAGACTGGGAGGGACATAGCGACACGATTCTCGCGGCAACGCCCATACGGGAGTATCCCGCAATGGAGGATCTCGTCGCTTGGAAGGAACAGTTGCTGACACAGCTCACGCCCGAACAACGTGAATTCCGTGCGAAGTTTTTTACGCGATTAACCGAGTGGATGATGACGCTCTAACGGAGGGTGACATGGCTCGGACAGCGAAGGACATCTTCGTAGGAATCGATGCAGGAACAACGGGCGGCAAGGTTGCCCTGTTCGACGCCCTAGGAAACGAACTCGGCGCCGGCTATTGCGAGTATCCCTGCATCTATGCCCACCCCGGTTGGGTAGAGCAGGAAGTCGAGGAGGTTTGGAGGGGCATCTGCCGGGCAAGTCGTGCTGCTCGCGCGGCTGCCAACGTTGCGGATGACGCTATCCGTTCGATCGGATTTTCGAGCCAGCGCGGTTCCTTCATTCTTCTTGATCAGCGAGAGCACCCGCTCGCCCCAGCTGTGCTCTGGAATGACAGCCGGGCGAAAGAGATGGAGCGTGCGCTCAAGCAACGCATCGCGCCCGAGCGGTACCGACGCATCACGGGCATGCCGGTCTCCGGAAGCTGGGCGATTGCGAAACTGGCCTGGCTGCTCCAGAATCGCCGCGAGCTGATGGAGCGTGCTCGGTACATCTGTAACGGGCAAGAATATTTCCTTCGTCGCTTGGGTTCGGACGTCCTGGAATCAGACCCTTCAGCGCTCACACTGAACGGCATGCTCGACATTCGCAAATTAGACTGGAGTGAGGAGGTCTGCCATGCGGCGGGCATCGATCTGACGCGTCTTCCACGGGTGGGTAGACCTGGCACGATGGTCGGGCGCTTGTCCAAGGCCGCAGCTGAGGAGACCGCGCTACCCGCAGGGATCGCCCTGTGCCGTGGGGGGGGCGACCAACAATGTGCAGCATTGGGCGCAGGTGTAATCAAGCAAGGTCTAGCCGAAGTTACGATCGGGACAGCGGCAATGATGGTTGCTCATCTGGATGATCCTGGACTCGTGATAGGGCCAGCACCGTACATCGGCGGGCACGCGGTTCCGGACAAATGGGACGTCGAAGGTGGCGCCTTCTCTATCGGCAGCTGTCTAAAATGGTGGCGGGACAATTTCGGCCAGAACGAGCGCGTCCGAGCCGAGCACGAGGGTACCGACGTCTACGACATGCTCATCGCCTCTACTCGGGAGGTGCCAGCCGGCAGTCGCGGAATCATCTTCCAACCATTTTTCGCCGGACAGGTAACCCCGTATTACGATACCCTTGCGCGAGGTGCGTTCCTCGGTCTGGGGTTAGCTCATGATCGGGCCTGCCTTTTACGGGCCATCCTCGAGGGCTGCGCCTGTGAGGTGCGCTTCATGGTGGACGGAGTGGCACGCGACCTCAAGGGCGGTATCTCGGAGTTGCGCGTGACTGGTGGCGCTAGTCGTTCCCATCAGTTTATGCAGCTGCACGCGGATATCCTGCGTCGTCCCCTGGTCTTACTGCACAATCGCGAGTGCACAGTTCTTGGCGCTTCAATTTTGGGAGCAGTCGGCTGCGGGTATTTTGCAAGCATCCATGAGGCCGTCTCGGCGATGGTGAAAATCGGGCGAACGGTTGAACCGGACCCCACGACTGCGGACGTTTATATTCAGTTGTTCGAGCTCTTTCGATTTTGCTACGAAACGGCAGCCCAGGCTGGCCTCTATAAGGCCATCTATGAATTCCAGCGTAGCTATTTCTAGCTAAGCTAACTAGTGTACGGTACACTAATTCCCAAAAGCTCCTGCGGATTCTTTTTGCGGCGAGGCACCATTCAGGAGCTTTTCCCACCCACGAGATACTCCTTACTGATTGCTGCGCCGACGGAATATTTTGGATCAACAAAGTTTCCCAAGCGAACGATTCCACATTCAGTCAACAGCATGTAGGCCTCCCAACGATCAAAGCTGTATTCCCTTTCCATCCACAATACTAGCTCGTTATAGGCAATTCGCACTGCATCCTCGAGTGGACGAGCGCTACCGATGGCCATAATGACGCGCTCGTTCTCGAGGCGCGGCCAGCTCATCTTCCATCTTTTGATTAAGTCTACGCGTATCGTGGTGTAAGTAGCGAATTCAACACCCGTGCCGCACAACTCGCCATCGCCCTGACACGCGTGGGCATCCCCAATGAATATTCGGGCTCCGGGCGAACGCACAGGAAGATATGTTATACTGCCAGGCCCAATATCCGGAATATCCATATTGCCACCATGGTTGTCTGGCGTTAGCGAGTTGATCGCATCAATTTCAGGTGAACAGCTCAGCGTACCGATATGCGGACGATAAGGTAAAGTTACATTTTTGCTCCAGTAGATGCCGTTCTCGTCCAGATCGACTTTCTTCACTATTTCCGGCAGCGGTTCATTCAGCGTCGCCGTATAATCGGTGCTGGTGAGACCGCCAAATCGCGGGATCAGGCATACTGTCCCGCGTGGATTTTCACCTCGAGGCAGAATCGATTCAATATATACCGCCACCACATCCCCTTTCTCCGCACCTTCGACCATAATTGGTCCACATTGTGGATTGAGGAACGGAATAACTAACTTTTGTGACGGCAAGTCCTTGTCAGTCTTGATGACACCCTCAAAGGCGTCCACCGTCTCAGCGACAACCCGATCACCCGGTTTAATGTTTAAAACGGGATCGGAATACGGTCCCATAGTATACTGAAATTTGCCTTGAAGCTTCTCAGTTAATTCGTGCATGTTCCCGACTTTTCCGTTGGAAACACCCCGAGTGTGCATCAGCGATTTGTCTAACCAGCTCATATGTCTCCTAAATCTAAATTAGATTTCTTCTTAAACACCGCGCAATTTGACTGTCGCCATGCTTTACCTGCATTTCACTACTGGTAGATTTAGCTGGTTCTGCTGATGGAGTCCCAGCCAACCAATTTCGTCGAAAATTTACGCGGTCGTATGACCTTTGGATCGCACGAAATCCATTGGCCCCTTTTGCCGTGATAAAAACGATACCCCGGCCCAGGTAAGCCAGCTAGAACGGAGTTAACCCAACGCTGATAAGGTACGGCGCAATGTTGCCGGCGTTGATGCCCTTGGCGAATTCGAAGCTGGACTGACCGGGTCGCTGGGAGCATGTGGGCACGGCCGTCAGTGCGCTTAGCCTTCACTTCTACAACCGACCTTTCCAGAAAGCTGATCCGTTACATCTAACAACAAAACCGCCACACCCTGACGAGGTCCTCCGCAATGGAGGTCACGGTTGTCCAGCCGTTTTTTTCACAATCTAGGAGATATTCGTTTGGTCGTTTTCCTCGTTGGTTGCCCGCTGCTGTCTTTGGTTGACTCCCTTCTGGAGCGAACACCATGATCTAACGATTGAACCTCCGTTCTCGGGCTAACCGCTGCCGGGGCCTGAGCGGCTCGCGCGGTTCTCCGTTAAGCCAACGACTGCAACCTGTGCCCCTTCA
>JAFAQT010000167.1 GCA_019246215.1 Verrucomicrobiota bacterium | reverse complement strand
TCGGCGCCGCCTACGTCGAGCAGGGCCAAACCTACTACGAACAGAGGTACAAAGACCGCTTACTGCACAATCTCAGTAAACGAGCCAAAGAATTGGGCTTCCAACTCACGCCTTATGAGCCGGCAACGGTTTCAGTTTCTTAGGAGGAGATCGAGAGGCCAGGCGGAAACAAACAAAAAGAAATTTGTGCAGAAGGAAACAAGGGAAAGAGGCAAAGATCCTTAAGGTTCTTATCTCAGATTTGATAAAGGGACGCGGATTCCGTGGTCGCCAATATCCGAGGCTCGGATCTGTTCGTCAGCGAGATCCACAATGGTTCTCACGATGATATCGTCACATGAGAACGTTACCTCATCAATTCGCCAGATTTGGCGCCTTTTTGCAAGTTCCGGTCTCACTAACAATCGACAGCTCGAATCACCATTTTCACCGGTTTGAGATCCCCTCGAGCCATGCGCTCCATGACATCAGGTGTCTCCTCGAGCGAGCACGAACCACTGATGAGTTGGCGCAGCATGTGCGTCTTCTTCGAGGCTAGATGGATCGCGGTTGCAAACTCAGTCCGATTAAATCCGTACGACCCGCGGAGCGTTGTCTCGTTCGAAGTCACCCCCTGGAGTGGAAGCGTGAACTCCTTAGCCAGGTTCCCGATGAGAACGATCGTGCCGCCGAAATCACAAAGGTCATACGCCGTTTTTACCGTTTGGGCCAGTCCAACTGCTTCGAAAACTCCGCTAGCTCGCAGGGCGCCGGTCTCACTCTCAATGAGCTCTGATGGCAAACCGCGATCGGCATGGATCGTGTGGGCGCCAAGTTTAAGAGCCAGTTCAAGCTTTTCTTCTACTTTTTCGATCATAAAGATCGATTCGAAGCCGAGATCCTGCAAAACGATGAGCAGAGCAAGTCCGATTGTCCCGGCTCCGACGATTGCCAGGATCTCTTTCTTAGCTGGACTCATCAGATTTACAGCGTGAAGAGCCACGGCGAGAGGCTCAGCAAAGAGACCGATCGCAGGGTCGACTTGGGCGTCGAGTCGAAAAGCCTGGCGTTCGTGACAGGTGAAGAAGTCTGCCATTGCGCCCCAGTGACCGGCATTGACCCCGAGAATCCGTTTGTTGGGACAGATATGTTCCATCCCTGCCAGGCAATGGCGGCAAATCCCACAGCCAAGGATGGGATATATCGCGACACGATCTCCGGGTTGAAACGACGCAACCTTAGTGCCCACACTGACGACCGAACCAGCCACCTCGTGTCCCATGACCATGCCCGGCTTCCGTCGACCGCTTTCTCCTGTAAATCCATGGACATCGCTGCCGCAGATTCCGACTGCATCCGCACGGATGAGCAGCTCTTCGGGACCGAACGAAGGCGTTGGAGCCTCTTCGATTGAGAATTGCCATGGGCCGTTGTACTGGAGGATTTTCATAGATTAGACCGAAGGATTGGGCCGCAGCACGAATCCGCCATCGGCTGTGTAAAGGGAGCCGACCACATAGCTGGCCTGGTCGGAGAGAAGAAATTCAATGACCGCTGCGATTTCGTCAGACTGCGCGGCGCGGCCGATCGGGATGGATCCAGAAAGGCGGTTCTGCTCTTCTTCCGAGAACCAGCGCCGCTCGCCTGGAGTGTGAGTCCAGCCAATATCGACGGCATTGAGACGAATCCCGTGTTCGATCAGCTCCAGAGCCGCGCAACGCATAAAATGATTGAGCGCGGCTTTTGACACATCATAGGCGAAAGTGCCTTTGAAAGCCATCGTTCCGTGACCGGAGGAGCACATGGCCATTCGTCCTTTGCGACCCGCGTCGATCATCTCGCGGGCTACTTTCTGCATGATTTGAAAATTGGCCAGGATGTTGACATCAAGCGTCCGCTGGATCAACGCGAGATCGGTTTCAAAAAATCCCCTGTTTTTTTCCTGGTAGGCCGCGTTGCACACCAGAAGATCCAGCGGACCGGATTGATGAATATGACCCAGCATAGCTTCGACCGCCGCAACGGCTCCCAATTTTGCTTTGCATAATTCCGCAGCGTAACCGGCCTCTCGGAATCGCTCGAACGCCTCACGCGCGGCTTGGTCATTCTGGGAGTAGTTTAGATAGACCACCGCGCCTTGTCGCGCCAATCGTTCGGCGATCGCTTTGCCAATGCCTTGTGTCCCGCCTGTAATCAGAGCACGTTTCCCCTTAAATTCAGGATAGGCAGGACCCAGGACCAAATTATCCTCCTTCATTCAATCCGTGAAATGCTGGTCGATCTTTCGCCGAAGAAATTGGACGGATTCACGCATCTCCTCCATACCGTTCATCCCGTCCTCAATCGAGATCCAAGAAGAAAACCCAACCGAATTCAGGATAGAAAAAATTTTGTCATAGTCGTTGAGCCCCTTCCCGATAACCCCATGCGAAAGGCGACTGGCGTAGCCAACAACATCCTCCTCCCTTCGCAGGTCTTCCAGGGTACCGCTATTGAGATAACGGTCACTGGCGTGCATTGACACCACGCGATGCTTGACACGATCGAGCATTTCTAGAGGATCCTCTCCGGCGAGAAGCGTGTTGGAGGGATCATAGTTAATGCCGAACCACGGAGAATCGATCTGTTCGATGATCGCTGTAAAAACAGCCATCTTTTGAGCGAATTCCGGGTAACGCCAATAACTATCCTTATAATGATTTTCCATCGACAGAACGACACCGTGCTTCTTTGCGAATGGCAGAAGGCTCTTAATAGCTCGGACGACTTGGGCGATCCCCGTTTCGACTGCTAACCCGGGTCGCCGTTGGCCGGACAGGACCCGGCAAAAACATCCGCCAAAGAATGAGGTAATTTCAATCATGCGCCTTTCGCGCGTAATTTGTTCCTCTAGCAAATCGGCATCGAGCTCGGTAAAATCAGGGGAGCAGCAAAGCATAGGCATCTGAAGCCGGTGTTTTTCCAGAGACGCTTTGGTTTCTCTCAAGAAGGCTTCGTTGTCCTCAATAAACCCGGAATAAAACTCGAGTCCCTGTACCCCAAGCGTAGAACCCATTTCGATCCAGTCACCGAGCGTCATTGTCCGGTGTACGCACAACTCGTCCATAAAACACTTCGGAAAAGCGGCCAGCTTCGGTTTCATTTTGCTCGGTTCTGCTTTCGCAATCGTTTTTCAAAACCTACCGTGGAAGTAAGCAAAGCCGTCCCGCTTTTTCTCGGTTCTGCGAAATCACAAACGGTTTGTTGACGTTGACCCGGTGCTGGCCTCGACTTCAGCTGCAGCGGCGGCGATCGCTTGTCGGCCGAGGCCCGACTTCACGATCCGGATCAGTTGTTCCTCGCTCGTATCAGACGTGGAGGCGTCGAGTGCGATCTCGCCGGAGTGGAGGAAGTTAATGCGATCGCATACCTCGAAAACCTGGTTGTAGTTGTGCACGATCAGAATGATAGAGACGCTGCGCTGGCGTCGCAGATTCTGGATCAGCCCCAGAACGTGGGCACCCTCCCGCACGCCTAAGGCAGCCAGCGGTTCATCTAGAACCAGCACGGTAGGCGAGGAATAGATCGATCGTGCAACGGCAACGGACTGGCGCTGGCCCCCAGACAGCAAATCAACCGTGCTGTTCACGCTTGGGATTTGGATCCCCAACGAATTGAGATAAGTCTGAGCCAGGTCGCGCATCTTCCGGTTGTCCAGCAGCTTCAATCCCAGGACACGCTTATGGTATTCGCGCCCGATGAACATGTTGTGGTAGATGC
Source organism: Verrucomicrobiota bacterium (assembly GCA_019246215.1). GTDB lineage: Bacteria > Verrucomicrobiota > Verrucomicrobiia > Chthoniobacterales > JAFAMB01 > JAFAMB01. The sequence goes on along the minus strand of JAFAQT010000167.1, from coordinate 2,935 downwards.
TGAGGTCGTTGATCAGCGCGAGGTCCTGGTAAACAGTCTCGATGCCTTGAGCCCGCGCGTCACGAGGTGAGCGGAAGTGGACCTCTTTCCCCTGGTAAACAATTGTGCCGCTGTCCGGATGGTGGAACCCGGAGAGGATCTTGATCAAGGTAGATTTACCCGCGCCATTGTCGCCGACCAAAGCAAGTACTTCTCCTTGATGGAGCTTAATACTCACATCCACCAGTGCCGTGACGGCGCCGAAGGTCTTGCTGATACGGTTCATCTCGAGGATGACCGGAGTGTCCGGTTTGAGAACGGGAATATCCTTCTGGCTCATACGCGTCTCCGGGCGCGCATCCTGTCGACTTGGACGTTCAGAATCATGGCCAGAACGATCGCAGTACCCAGATAAATGTCGGAGACGGTGGCCTGGGCCCCCATCATCACAAGGCCGTTGTTAAGCGTGGCCACCACGAATGCTCCGAGCAGCGAACCAATTGCTGTGCCCGAACCGCCAAGCAGTGACGTACCGCCGATCACTGCGGCGGCGATAGCCTGCAAAGTCAGGAATGGACCCCCTGCCAGCGGATCCGCGGACGCAAACTGCGTCGTGTTGATGACACCGGCAGCGGCGGCAAACGCCCCTGCAATCATGAAATTGTACACCTTGATCCGATCGGTGCGGACACCGATCTCACGTGCCCCGACGATGTTGCTTCCGGTCGCGATCGTGTGCAAGCCGAATGTCGTTCTGTTCAGCACTAACGCCATCGCAAGGACAACAAGGAGGGTCCACAGAAAAGGCGTAAACGCCGTCAAACCGTGCCAGGACCAAAGAGAATCCGTAGGGCTGTACAGGTTTTCGCCGAAGATCTCGTTGAAGGGTTCTTGCACCGGTGCCACGATCGGTTGGCTGTTATAAATAGACACCACAACACCTTGCAGCAGGAAAAAAGTGCCGACCGTAGTGATCAGTGACGGGACGCGGAATCTGACCGTGATTATGCCATTGACGAGGCCGATCAGCACGCCGAGCAGGATGCCGGCGACGGCACTGAGGGCGAGCGGAACGCCCCAGCCGATGGACATAAGGACCATCACATACGGAGCGAGGGAGAAAGTGCTTCCCACCGAAAGGTCGATTTCGCCGGTGATCATCAACATGACTTCGGCCACTGCGATCAATCCAAACCGGCCCGTGTCGCGGAGGACGACACTCAGCTCTTGCGACGAGAGAAACGCCCCGTTGCTCCCTACCTGGAAGTAGATGGCGAGCACCAGGGCGACCACAGCAATACTGGCCTCTCTATAGCGGGACAGGATGACCAGTGCTCTCTCGAATGCTGTGTCCGGTAACGCTATCCCAACTCTGCGCGGCATAGATGTTTTTGGCGCAATTGGCTTTGCTGGTAAGCCGTGGTCAACGGTGGACCACCGGCGCGCGATTGGTCTCGCGCAGCTTCGGGCTGTGTATTCGCACCACCTTCAATGCCGCGCCAACACATACTAGGTTGGTTCAGCGCTGGTGCTGCCCTCAAAGCGGCTCTTGCCGAGGTACAGGTCGACGTTGTCTTTCGTTACGTATGCAAGACTGGTGTTTGTATCTGCCGGAGCAACGGCGCCCCCCGAAAGTTTATACAGGTACATTTGCTGGACCGGCACGAAGCCTTGCAGATACGGTTGCTGGTCGGTAGTGAAGGTCATGTCTCCAGATTTAATGTACCCCAGCGTTTGTGGGTATAGATCATAACCCGCGGCGATGACACCCTTTTTTGCAAGACCATACTTGGCAGACACGAAGCCGCAGGCGTAGGTGTCTCCGCCGCCGGTCCCGAACAGGCCGGCTACGTCTTTGTGGCTCAGGTAATAGCTCTCGATCCGTGATATCTCTGTGGCTTGGTCTACGCCGCTGTTGACGACGTCGTACGTGACGGAGTTGCCGTGGTCCTTAATAGCCTGGATGTAACCATCGAGGCGAGGTTGCAGGTTCAGCGTACCCGGACTGGGGATAGAGAGCATGACGTGCCCGTCTTTGGGCACTAACTTCAGCCATCTGGTGGCGATGTTATAGCCGGACTGGTAGAGCGGTTGCCCTACATAGCAGAGGCGTTTGTTCGGACTGCCGGCAGGCACATCGGCGTTATAGCCGACCACCGGGATGCCGGCGGCGATTGCATTGGCCGTCGGCGAGTCGAATGCCGTCGCGTCGATCAGGCACACGGCGATCCCGTCTGCCTTTCCGGCAATAGCAGTTTGCATCGCGTTGACCATCTCGGAAACGACGCTGTTCTGGGAACCAGTCCATTGATAGCTGCACCCGAAGAAAGCGCAGGCATCCTGAATACCGTATATACAAGGGGTGAAGAACTCGTTCGTTGTTACGTGATTGACGAAAACAAATTTGTAGCTCTTTTTTGGTAAACCGCCGGCCGTTTCCGGCGGATTAGCCGCCAAACCCGTGCCGAGCCCGCCGGCTAACGCCGCGCTGCCTAATCCAAGTTTTGCCGCCATCGCGAAAGCTTTGCGACGGCTGACCGCGATGCCGATTTCCTCGGCTATTTCCGCTTGGTCTCGCATTTCGTTTTCCATTTCGAATTACCTTTCTCTTAGTTTGGATATGAGCCCCAACTGCCGCGGCCGGCGGCGCGTCCGCAGCCAGGATCCCGGTTTAGCTCAACCTGAAGGGCTGTGCACCGTGATCCGGTCATCAGGAGACAAAAGGGGGGAACGGGGCCTGCCCGGCTGGTCAGAACCGCGCGCTTTTTATTAAAACGGCTTTTCCTTGTCAAGAAGAATGGGACCCGCTTGTCTTACAAGTGGCCGGAGCGACTTGAACAGGGTTCGTCTGGCGTCGTTGCTCGTTCGCGACCTCCCGGCGCAGTTTGCTTTCCCCCGGGGCAAAACAGATCGGCATGTTCCGCACTCACTAACATCCCAACCCTTCTGAAGCCAG
>JAFAQT010000390.1 GCA_019246215.1 Verrucomicrobiota bacterium | reverse complement strand
AGAGCACTCCTTCAGCTACCCCTGAGAGCACTCCTTCAGCTACCCCAGAGGCCACTCCTTCAGCTACCCCAGAGGCCACTCCTTCAGCTACCCCAGAGGCCACTCCTTCAGCTACCCCAGAGACCACTCCTTCAGCTGCCTCAGAGGCCACTCTGACAACTGTTCCGAAAAGCACACCCTCCACCACACTGGAAAGAACTGCGCCTGCGTCCCCCGTTTCGCCGTCGCCTACTTCTTTTCCATCGCCTGCCGATTCAGACGGCCGGCCAACGTTGAGCAGCCAGCCTGCCAACGATTATCTTCAAAGTTATGACGCTTATATCAGGGATTTTAAAACTGCGTATAGGGCAATGAAGGAAGGCGACATGAGCAAGTACCAGTCCATCATAGAACGTGCAATGGAACTTCAAACGAAGGGCGACAAACTTACCGGCGAACTGAATCCCGAAGAGCAGCAAAGATTTGCCAATTATCTGAATAAAAGAGCGGACGAACTATCGCAATTCGCCAGGCGGCAGCGTTAGTAAAGAAATACGGAAAGAGCTGACACGATTTTCATGCTTCAAATCTGGACCCCAATTTCGGCAAGTTGATGCTCAAACTCGGCATGCTTTGCTAAGTCATATTGAATGGCTTTAAAACCCAGATCTGAAGCGGAACGAACATTTGCTGGCAGGTCATCGATGTACGCTGAGTTCTCCGGTCTCAATCCGAACTGTTTGATAGCTGTCTCAAAGATCTTCCGGTCCGGCTTTGCGCATTTTGCGCGAAATGAATAAACCCCATCCACAAAATGTTGTAAGACGACACGATTCCGCATCAAATACGCGAGGTGAAGATCTGACGTGTTGGAGAGCAAATAGAGAGGGAACCGCTTCTTCAGAGCGATGATTGTTCGTTCCATCGGCGGATTCGAACTGAAGATACTATTCCAAATCCCTATAAACTCCACCTCACCTCCTTGAAATCCTATCGTGCGAATGGCCACTTGAGCGAACTGTTCTCCCGTCATTTCTCCGATGTCCAACCGGATCACCAGGTCCCTGAATTCGTTTTCTACATCGACTGTCAAATTTTTTAGTTCAGCTTGCAGCCGGAGTTGAAAAGGCTGCCAATCGAACGGTATAACAACATTACCAATGTCGAAGATCAGCGCTTCGATACTCATCAGGCCAGATTAATACCATACGTTGGAAACTCGACCACCTCTTTTGCGGATTCATTTTCGGCAAAGTCGAAACGGGCAGCGCGCTCCGAGGCCCCGTAACCGAAGCCGATCCGATGGTCACGGAAAAGCGTGATTGAAACATCCCGATTGACGCGAATACATTGTTTAATCGCTTCCGCATCTTTGTTGCAAAAAAGAACCGTTTTCCATGAAAAGATATGCTTCGGCTTGTGGAAGTCGCTGTTGGCAACGAAAGGCAGCCGCTTCAGTCCGATCGGATTAAAAAGATCATCTCGGTTTGCGACCTCCCACGCATCTAAAAGTGGCGCGTACCTGTCGATGTTCTCCCAAAAGAAAAGTGTGTTTTTACCCCAACGTGTTTTTACCTCATGAGGATGCGAAGCGATCGCCAAACCGCCTTGACTATGAATCTCGGCGATGGTTTGAATGATGCTCAGCCCCGGGTCGATCGGTGCCTTCAGATCGACCGCAAGCAAATGTGCCGAGCTTTTTTTGGCGAGGCCGTCCTTATTGAATTCAAATCCGGCCATCAAAATCATCCTATACTTTTCGAGGGCCCTCTTTTTTTCGCTTTCGATAGTTTCGAAATATTCCTCTACTTCGTCGATGGTGAGCACCAGCCCGCTTAAATTTGTCATTTTGCCGATCAAGCTCGTGTGATCACAAATGTGGTCTGTCACGCATAGTACATCGAAGCTACGTTGCCCGTAGAAATCGACCAATTCCCGTACGGTTAGCTTCCCATCTGAATAGACGCTGTGCGTGTGAAGATCGCACAAGAGAATAGATCTCCCATCTTTTCCCTCGGACTGCGTCCGAAGAAAATGCGGCAACTTTTTCGGAGGGGCATTTTCAGGTGAAGCCAATTCTAGTAAGAAACGGGCAATTTGAAGCGACGCATCTGGCTTACTCAGCTTCGAGATATTAGTGACCCAGGTTTGTAAGCGTCTTTCGCCATGATTGAAAGCGCCGTCGAGCGCTTCTAATAACGCTTCCGGATCGGGAGCCAAACAGCCACAATCGTTCTCAACGATCAAGCGCGCGTTTCCCTCCTCCTGGCCGGGAACAACTTGGCTAATAATGACCGGCGTACGTGCTGCAATCGATTCCTGCACCGTTGCTCCCCCAGCTTTGGTGATGACTAAGTGATGCCCCATCAGTAGCTCCGGCAGCCGATTTGACCAGCCGAGGATGTCCACCGGATTGGCCGGGGCTTTGATCTCACTTTCGATCTCCTTGCGAAGCGTTCGATCGCGTCCGACTATGATGGTCAATTGTAGGTCCGGTCGCTTGCAGAGACGCCGCACGAGCGCCGGAGCTTCCTTTTTTCCAGAATTGATCAGATAGAGAACACGTCGAGGCCCCTTTTCACCGCTTCGATACCGATTGTCCGGCATCTCCGCGAAGCGGTAAGTGACGGGAAACCCGAAAATTCGCATTTGCTGTTCCGGAACGCCTGCATTTCGCAAAACGTTCGCTGTATCGCCATTGGCGACAAGGAAGTAATCACTAACGCACCGGTACCAGATGGAGTTCACCGTAATGGAATCAGTGATTACCGTGCTCTGCGAAAAACTCTTGGGCCGTCCATCCGAGAAGATCGCGTCGATTACATAGTTGTAAATCGGATAGGTTGAGACCACGGCGTCAGGTTCAAGCTCAGCGAGCACGTCGCTCATCGCGCGCTTCATCTTGGCGAGCATCGCCATATTCGATTCCACGAACTGCGTCCCGTCGATGACGCTGTAAATCTTTCCCCAAACTCTTGGCGTTCGATTGATCGCGGTGATGTAGGCTTTTCGAACCAAATCGTTCAGCTTACCGTAACATGCATCGAACAGATCGAGCACCTCGACCTTCGCTTCATCCGGTGCAATATGCTCAACAGCGTCACGAATGTTCCGAGCCGCCGTGTTGTGTCCCTCACCGAAACCGGCGGTAAAGATCAGAATCTTTTTCATCAATCTGAAAAAATTTACGTACCCGTTGCGTTTGCACGCATGAATTTGATTAGATGGAAAATAACGCGTTGAGGTTAAACGATGCAAACGACACCTGCCAGCGAATTTGGAGAGCGCTGGCACTCGCCAAGCTACTATCCAGCAACGGACTAGTGATTATTCTGACGTCCGGATACGCTGAAGGAGTGCCGATTGGAATTTTATAATCTCCGTACCATCAGTTCTCCTACACGCAGCCTGAAGATTCTTCTCTTGACAGTGGTCTTTCTTTTGGCACTCGGTCCAAACCAGGGCACCACGCAACAAACCGACGAAGAAAAGCGTTTGCGGGAACTCTTCTTAAAAAGCCGAGAGAAAATGGAGATCGTCCCGAGTCCGACTCCCTCGCCAAAACCAACTCCAAGCCCGGCCGCTTTAAGGCACCCCTTCCACCCAGCTTCCCCGGAAGCAGCCTCTCCCAAATCCGCCCAGCCAAGTCCCGCCAGACCTTCCTCAACGCAGGCCGAAGAGGTACCCAGCCCAACCGTCTCTCCTCAACCAGTTTCAGCCGCGAACCAGACCCCATCGGCGTCCCCAATCCAAAGAGAGTCGCCCGCTCCGACTGTCAAGAAGAAGAAGCATTGGTTCTTCTTTGGCAAAAGGGACGATGATGACTCGATCGTCGTGCAAAAATCCGGTTCCGAAGCAGAAAAGGACCTGGTGCCGGCTCCCGGCGCCGGAGATGTCCGCTGGCAATACCTCACTCCAGGAATCCGCAAGGCGATAGACGACGCCCGGGTCACCCGTAATCGCTGGAAATACGTCATCGTTCATAACAGCGGGACTCGCCAGGGAAACGCGCGTATCTTCGACTACTATCATCGGTATGTGCGACGGATGCCAAACGGTCTTGCTTATCATTTCGTCATTGGCAATGGCACATCTTCAGGGAATGGTCAGATCGAAATCGGAAACCGGTGGGTCCGTCAACTCAACGGTGGACATGTGCACAGCGATTACCTCAACTACATTTCGATCGGCATCTGTCTGGTGGGTGACTTTAACCGCGACTTGCCGACCAAAGCGGAATATGAAGCGCTTGATGAACTGATCAGGTATCTCCGGAGGCGTGTCGGCAAAGTGGATGGAAATTATTCAATCGTGCGCGGACACAAAGAAATTAATCCTCGCCCGACCGACTGCCCGGGAAACCGTTTTCCACTGAACTGGCTTCACAGGTCGTTTCCGGATTAGCGCAACTATTTGGATCCGCTCCGCGGAGACTCCTAGCACTTGGGCTCGGCATCGCTCGATTACACTGCGAATAAGGTTGTAGTCACCCCTTCGTCACGCCATTGGAGAACTGATGCATATTGGAATCAACGGAGCGTCGGGCTTTCTCGGCCAGAGCATCGTTCAAGACGCTCTCGCCCGCGGTCACCGTGTTACTCCGTTTTCAAGACGGGTAGGAGAACCGATTGCAGGCTGTGAATCGATCCCCTCTTCGGTCCGGACATCGACCTGAGCGGGATCGAAGCGATGATCCATCTCGCCGGCAAACCCATTCTCGGGCTCTGGACGAAACAGAAACGAAAAAAGATCTTTGACAGCCGATCGATCGCACCCGATGAATGGTCGATGCGATCGGACGGGCCCGGAACCAACCGTCTGTCCTAATCAGCACCTCTGGGGCGGGAATTTACGGAGACCGCGGTGAAGAGATCATAACCGAGTCCAGCCGGGGAACTTCTGTCGGCTTCCTCGCCGAAGTCGCAACCGTTGGGATGCAGAGGGACGAAATGTTCAAGCGGCAGGTTTCCGATACATTTCCAGTCCGAACCGCCTTGGCGCTCGGGAAAGACGGCGGAGCCATCCCATGGATTAGAACCGTTTTCCAATTCGGATTTGAAGGCAAACTCGGCTCCGGCAAGCAATGGATTCCATGGGTTACATATCACAGACATCGCTGCGCTTTTCTTCACGCGCCCGAGACAGAATCCATACACGGTCCGATAAACGGGACCTCACCGATCCCAGTACGCAACGAAGAGTTCGCTAAAGTCATGGGCAAAATTCTCAGGCGTCCAACCCTCTTTACGGTGCCTGAGTTTGCGCTCCGGATGCTTCCCGCCAGCGAAGCGTCGCTTTTCTGGACAGTCTACGAATGATCCCCGAAAAAGCCCTGCAAACCGGCTTCTCATTCCGTTTTCCCGATTTGCGAGTCGCGCTAGCCGATGTCTTGGCCTGAGTCTTGATCTCCTTCCACTGCACTGCGCAAAAACTCCGTGCTCTCTCCAGCTCAATAGTGAATTCTTTGCTCCGTGGCTTCCGCGTCCTTATGCTCTTCCCCTCCACGCCCCTTCCTGCAGAACACAATTGCGCTCGTTTACGACTACGACCAAACGCTAAGCCCCTTTTATATGCAGGATGATGTTATTTTTCCGGCATTCGGGATCAATGCGGAAAAATTCTGGCAGCGCTGCTCCGATT
>JAFAQT010000164.1 GCA_019246215.1 Verrucomicrobiota bacterium | reverse complement strand
CGGACGCTGGTATAGCGGAGAGTCACAGGGTTGGCGATTTTGGAAGGCGCGAGCGAAGGCCCGTAACTAGATTAGACTGAAACGGGTCGAGCGAGCAACGCCCTAAAATCGCCGATGCTGCATGGTCCGAAAGGGTTGAGTCGAAATTGAGCCGGCGGCTGCGTTGCTCACCGTCGGTACCGGTTCAGATACGCTCCCTTCTACCGCTGATCCGACTCGGACCGCCTTGCCGTCGGCTCATTTTGAGCTCAACAAGCTCTACCAGCCTCGGACTCGGTGCACTAGATAGCGACCGGTACTTTTGTTTCCTCCTATAGACAGCGGGATGCCTTTGCTGGTAGGGTGTGACGCGGCAATAAACCGTAGATATAAATGTCGAAGGAAATCCCAAGCCTCAATGAAAACGTTCTCTCTCAGCACCCCCCACAAAAAATTAATCGCTGGATGGATCGGTCTAATGGTGATTTCAGGTACACTGATCGCCAGAGGAGAAACCGTGCGCGTGACAATTCCGTATTACAGCGCAGCCACGGAACCGTATTTCCAGAAGATGGCGACCGAGTTCAAACAGAAGAATCCAGATATCGACATCAAGATTGAAATCGTTAACTGGGACAACCTTCTCCAGAAACTAACCACTGACATTGCCGCCAATGCCAATGCGGACATTTCCATCATTGGAACACGCTGGCTGGTAGATTTTCAAAAGACGGAGGTGGTCGAGCCTCTGGACCAATATATGGATCAGGCATTCCAGGGACGTTTCATTGAGTCGCTCTTTAACTACGCTAAGGTCGGCGGCCATGTTTATGGATTGCCGATCGCCGCCTCAGCGCGCGCTCTTTACTATAACAAGGATTTGTTTACCAAAGCCGGTCTGCCGAATGGGCCAAAAACGTGGTCCGATGTTGAGGAGGCCGCAAAAAAGATCAAGGATGCTGGCTCCTACGGCTTTGGCCTCCAGGGCAAAGAGATAGAGACGGACACATATTGGTATTACGCCCTTTGGTCATTCGGGGGTGAGATTGTAAAGGACTGTAAAGCTACCTTTAATTCGGATGCGGGGGTAAAAGCCCTCAGCGAGTATAAGAAATTGATCGATGGAGGGCTTACGCAGCCTGGAGTCACTTCGTACAGTCGGGAAGATGTCCAGAATCTTTTCAAGCAGGGAAGAGTGGGCACCGTAATCACGGCCCCGTTTTTGATCAACCAGCTCAAGTCCGATGCCCCTAACCTTCAATACGGTATTACCGCGATCCCCTCTGAAACTGGGAATCTCTCAATGGTGGTCACTGACACGATCGTGATGTTTAAAAACTCAAAAGTGAAGAAGGCTGCATGGAAGTTTTTAGATTATCTTTTCACCCCGGAACCGCGGATAACCTTCACCAAGGGGGAAGGATTCCTGCCAACCACGAAATCGGAGGGCGAGGATGCCTACTTCACCCAGAATGAGAAACTGCAGGTTTTTGTGAAACTGCTCTCCACCGGCAAGTTTCTGCCGCTTGTCAGCGGCTACGATGCGATGAGCGATGCAGTTTCCCGCGGGTTGCAAAGCGTGTATCTCGGCAAGGCTCAACCGGCTGAAGCCTTAAAACAAGCCGCGCAGGAGGCAGACGCCGCCATATGTAAGTAACAGTTTCTCTGGAGGGGCGCACCTTGTGCGTCCGAGGGAGTAGCACAACCCCTCTTTTGATGAAATCCAGTTCGCTTAATCTTGCACCGTATGCGCTGATTCTGCCCAGTTTCGCATTAGCCTTCTTTATCATCACTTACCCATTCGTGGATATTTTACTGACCTCCTCCCACGAGGTAAGCCGGTTCGGGATCCTTTTGCGGTTTAACGGGATCCAGAATTTCGCGAAGGTATTCGCTGACCCTCTCTTCACTGCATCCTTAGTGCGTACCATGTGGTGGACTTTGTTCGTCGTCTCAGGAACCATTCTTATCTCTTTCCCGGTAGGGCTGATCCTGAACCAAGAGTTCCGAGGCCGGGGAGCGGCGCGCGCCATCATAATGCTTCCTTGGGCGGTCTCTCTCACAATGTCAGCAGTGGTGTGGAGATGGGCATTCAACGCGGAATACGGACTGGTGAACGCTACACTTCAGAAACTCGGGATTATCTCACATCCGATTGCCTGGCTCGCCTCAGGTGAACTCGCTTTTCCTATCGAGATTTTCGTAGGGATATTAGTTTCGATCCCTTTTACCACGACCGTGTTCCTTGGCGGATTGTCATCGTTACCAGGAGACATCTATGAGGCAGCGCAATTGGAAGGTGCCTCGGTGTTCCAACAGTTTTTTCATCTTACGCTGCCGCTGATGCGTCCCTTCATCAATATCGCGATCGTGCTCAATTTCATTTATGTCTTTAACTCATTCCCGATCATTTGGGTGCTAACGGAAGGCGGGCCCGCCGACAGCACCCAGATTCTGGTAACGTATCTGTATAAACTAGCCTTTAGACTCGGTCGTATCGGTGAAGCGGCGGCTGTGTCGTTGATTATGCTTTTGATCCTTTTTGTCTTCACTTTCGTTTATCTCCGAATCCAAGGAAGGGAGGCCAAGGTGTGAAAAACGGGAAACGGAGTCTGATGATTTGGCTGGTGCTTTCGCCATTGTTACTCGTCATCCTTTTTCCTTTTGGGGTGATGTTTTTGACAGCGGTCAAGCCGCGGTCTGAAGTTTTCTCCTATCCCCCGCGGTGGCTACCTACGTCCTTCCGATGGGAAAACTTCGTTGAGATGTGGAATGCCGCGAATTTCGGTTCGGCGCTGTGGAACAGCCTGGTGATCAGCATAGGAGCCACCATCCTGGTACTAATCGTCAGTGTTCCTGCGGCCTATGCGATTGCTCGATTTACTTTTGCCTTGAAGCAACCTTTCAGCCAATTTCTTCTGGCGACCCAGATGTTGTCGCCGATCCTGCTCGTCCTCGGACTTTTTCACCTGGTCGTCTTTTGCCGATTGATCGATAGCAAATACGCTCTCATTTTGATCTATGCAGCATTCAACATCGCATTTGCGGTCTGGATGCTCCGAAGTTATTTCGGGTCCATTCCTGTTGAGTTGGAAGAGGCAGCATTAATCGATGGGTGTAGTCGTTTGGCCGCAATCATCAGAATCTTTGTACCATTGGCGCTCCCAGCGATGGTGGTGACCGCAATATTTACGTTCATCAATTCCTGGAACGAGTTTGTGGTGGCGCTGACCCTGTTACGTTCTCAGGAGAACTTCACCCTTCCCTTACGTGTCTTTTCCCTCGTCGGTGGCCGATACACCGTGGAATGGGAACAGGTCATGGCGGCAACGCTATTGGCGACACTACCGGTAGCAATCCTGTTTACCTGGTTGCAACGCTATCTGATGAGCGGCCTCACCATGGGAGCGATCAAGTAGTGTTGCCGCTGGTCGGCATCGAACTATTGCCTCGTAATCACTCTGCCCGGAAGGTCGGCCAGGATCTCTCCGAGTTTCACCGTCCGTACACCGTTCACCCATAAACCTTCCAGACCAGTCGGATTCTGCTGAGGATCCTCAAATGTGGCGCGGTCAAGGAACTCATTGCTGAAAAGTGCTAAATCGGCAATCAAACCTGGGCGAATTACTCCGCGGTCCAGCAGTTGAAACCGTTGCGCCGGAAGAGATGTCATGCGGCGGGCTGCTTCTTCAAGGGGTATGAGGCGCTGTTTCATGGCTAGACGTCCAATCACTCGAGGAAAGGAGCCGAACATGCGCGGATGGGGTTTGCCTCCGTGGCGAGGGATACTGTCGCTGCCCACCATTTGCAGCCGGTATTGATGAACTACTCTGAGGTCTTCTTCAGAGAGCTGAAACATAATGATGTTGGTCTTCCCTGCGTCCAATCGGATCGCATGGAGAGTGAATTCGAACGGACTCAATCCCGACAGATTGGCGGCTTCCGAGAACGTCTTTCCTTCAAACCGTTTAAGCTCGGGATGGGATGCTGAACCAATACGCACCTTATCCCAACCGATAAGGGCAATCTTGGATTCCCATCCCGTTTCAGCGCCGCTTTCAGTCAGTTGCCGAATGCGCTCGCGCTCTGTTCCGATTGCGAGCCGTCGCAACAATGCTGCAATGCCACCTTCCTGCACTGAAGGCGGGAGAAGCTGCAAAATTGTGCTGGAACCAGCTGGATAAGGGTACATATCAACGCTGACATCCACGCCTTCATTACGGGCCTCATCAATTAGTTCCAACGCCCTCGGCATCATTCCCCAGTAGGGTTTGCCTGCAACTTGCAGATGAGACAACAGACCTTTGGCACCACTGGCCTGAAGGATGTCGAGAAATTCCTGGATACTCTCCAAGAGTTCGCCTCCGTAGCTACGGATATGGGCAGCCAGCAATCGGTCGTGCTGGTTGACAACTTCAGCCAAACGAACTAATTCCCGGCGACCGGCATAAGCACTGGGCGGATATGCCAAACCGAAGGAGAGGCCATGCGCTCCTTGCTGGAGTTGCTGTCCCAACAGCCGGCCCATTTGCTCGATCTCACATCTGGTAGCTTCACGACGGGCAAACCCCATCACTGCCAAGCGAAGCGGACCGTGACCGACCAGGGACACAACGTTCAGAGCTATCCCTGCAGCGTTCAATCGGCTGCGGTAGGAGGAGAAGTCGTGAAACATCTGTTTCGGTTTCACTTCGCCTAATAATGAGGCCAGATGCTGCAATGTTTCCTCCTCTCCAGCGGATGGATAATTAGAGAAGCTGCAATTGCCGACTACAACCGTTGTGACTCCTTGGAGCAGTTTTGCGGCATGGTGCGGATCATCTAAGAGAGCCACGTCATCGTGCGTGTGTGAATCGATGAAACCAGCGGAAAGATAACTCCCCTTTGCATCGATCTCCTCCAGAGCAGTTGCCTCGTTGATTTTTCCGACCGCGGCAATCCGATCGCCAAAAACGCCCACGTCCGCCCTAAACCAGGGCGCTCCGGTGCCGTCCACTACCCGAGCGTTACGGAAGATGATGTCGAGTTTTTCCATCCGTCACGTATTTTCAGAAGAGGTACATAACAAAAGGGTGCAAGCGAATCTTAGTGACCCGAGGAGGGATTCGGAGAGAGTTTTGAGATACCTGGACCATGCACATCAGCGAACTAGACACCCCTGTCCCCGTTGTCGATTACGATATTGCATGTCGAAATATCCGTCGTCTCCAAGAATATTGCGATGCAAACCGTTTCAAGCTTCGGCCTCATATCAAAACGCATAAGCTACCGCTTTTCGCCCATGAACAATGCAAAGCCGGGGCTGTAGGAATCACAGTGCAGAAGCTGGGTGAAGCGGAGATCATGGCGCATACCGGCCTGACAGATATTTTGATCACTTACAACGTTATGGGACAGGAGAAGGCGGAGCGTTTGGCCCGTCTCACGAACTTTGCACGTCTCAGCGTGGCCATCGACAACGAAAAGGCGCTACAGTCGCTAGCGTGGGCAGGAAGTCGAGCTCGCGTCCCAATCGGTGTCTTGATTGAGTTCGAATCAGGCGGGAACAGGCAAGGCGTGCAAACACCGGGCCAGGCGGTCGATTTAGCCAAGGCGGTCCTGAGCCACTCAGGGGTGGAGTTTATAGGGCTGATGACGTATCCAACCACTACGAAGACAGCCGAGTTCCTCCGGGAGGCATTGCCGCTTTTTCGCAAGGCAGGGATCGAAGTCTCGGTGATCTCAGGAGGTGGAACACCGAATGCCTATCGGACGCACGAACTTGCGCCAGTGAATGAACTGCGCGTGGGGACTTATATTTACAACGATCGGATGATGATGGCTGCCCAAGCTGCAAGGCTGGAAGACTGCGCGTTGAGCGTTCTCGCCACAGTGGTCAGTCGTCCCCGGAGTGAGCGCGCGGTGATTGATGCCGGCAGCAAAACGCTTTCAAGTGATTTGCTAGCTCCGGGTCAAGGAGCTGGCTATGGTCTACTGCCCGATTATCCGGACGCAAGTATCGAAAGACTCAATGAAGAACATGGCGTCCTCGATCTTGGACGTTCCCCACGAAAACCCGAAATTGGAGAACGTGTGCGAATAATTCCTAATCATGTTTGCGTTGTCACCAATCTTCACGACTCCATTTATCTGCATCGAGATGGAGCGGTGCTCGCTCAATTGTCGGTGTACCTGCGTGGAAAAACCATTTGAGAACAGTCGCTCGCTTGATTACACCGCGAGCGCTTGTTTTTGGAAATGGCACGGAATTCAGCAAATACGCCAATCGGCTACAACCTCGACCACCACCAACTGATCATTTCGGTGGTGGTTAGCGCGGTATGTGCGATCCAGAGGGGGCAAGAAAGGCCAACAGCCATCCTATCAAATGTCGGTCGTGCATGGTCCGGCACGGCTTCGCCGAGGCTTAAGGCTCGGTTAGCTCGAAAAACGTTTTCGGCCCTGGTAAGGGCCGGAGAACAGACCGATCCCCCCGCTGTCAACGTCACACGTAATTCCGCCAAGTTCCCCTTCAGGGCAGGACGCGATAAACGGGCTTCCCAGGGTAAACCCTGGACCGTTTTCGTGGCGCCTTGGGCCGGATACTCGGCACTGAACACAGATATCATTTCGGTGGGGAGACAGTGACGTAGCCATTCGAATCGTTCCCGCCCAAACCACGAACCCAAGCCCGAAGACTATATCTGGCGCTCGGATCAACGGTGGAGATATTCAACTGGAACTCGTTGTTGTCGTAGCCAGGACCTGCTGGCGCGACATGCTGATCAACGGCCACGGGTTTGCCGTTCTCCAGTATTTCGACCTTCCCGATTATCAAGGCAACACCGCTCTGGTAATTGAAGTGCACCTTCCAGGCTCCCGGCACGACCTGCCAGTGACCGGCTCCCGGCAACGGCCCGGTGACCACCCAGCCGGTAAGGGGCCAAACAATGGCTGAACTCTCCGACTTGAGATTTGCCGGCCTCCAAGTGAACGGCAGACCTCCGGGCGTCCTCCCGTAATATTCCAGGCCCATTGAATTCAGACGCTCAAAGTCGTAACCGAGACGCTTTTCAAAATCCCCGAAATCGCGAGCGTCCTGTGGAGTCCAAGCGATCTCCGCAACGGCACAGGCGCGGGGCAACAGCTGATACTGGACCTTGAGCCAGTCCTCGACATTTTCCGTCCAGACATTTCCCTGTATTCCCAGCACCAACTTTATCTGTTCGGGAGTCGCTCCGGCAGGAATTGGTGAAAAGGCGTACACGGTTTCGAGCGAGTTCAGCCCCTCCGCCGCCACCGGCTGAGGAACAAACTTGATATCGGTCTGGTAGAGATCGAGAAAAAGGTGTTCCAGAGGGGTCAAGACGATCGAGTTACCGTTCTTCAAAGCAGGTTCAGCAAATTGGAAGCTGTGCCAGACCATTACTCCGGCAGTGTGGGACAGGTTGCCTCCCATCACATCGTCCCATCCGATCAACTTGCGTCCCTTGCTGTTCAAAAACTGTTCGATTCGATTCACGAACCAGCTCTCGAGTTGCGCGGTAGTGGTAAATTTGTGTTCTTTCATCAGCTGCTGCACAGATGGTGAGGCTTGCCATTGATCAGGGGGCACCTCGTCGCCACCGATGTGAATATATTCGGATGGAAATAGCTCGATTACTTCCTGCAAAATATCTTTCAGGAATGTGAAGGTCTCCTCTTTTGGCGCATAAACATAGGGATTAACTCCCCAGGAAGTTCCAACCTCGGGATGATAATTCGGGATGTCATCATTTCCGTACTGCGGATAGCAGGCGAGGGCGGCGGCCGCGTGACCGGGCATTTCGATCTCTGGAACAATCGTAATAAACCGATCAGCTGCGTAGGCGACAATCTCCCGAATATCATCCTGGGTAAAATAGCCTCCGTACGGGACGCCATCGCTCAGGGTCGGATTTCCGAGCACAGGGGAGCGAGGCCGTTGGGAACCGATCTGAGTCAGAAGCGGATACTTCTTTATCTCGATCCGCCATCCCTGGTCCTCGGTCAAATGCCAGTGCAATAAGTTTAACTTGTGAGTTGCCATGAAATCGAGGATCTGTTTCACCACCTCTTTTCCAGTGAAGTGGCGTCCCTCATCCAACAGTAACCCGCGCCATCCGAAGCGAGGTTGATCTTGGATGTGTACGCTCGGGATAGCCCAGCAGGTATGGTAAAGCGGCTGCTTCGAATAAATGGCCGGCGGTAACATCTGCAGGAGGGTTTGAACCGCGTAGAATTGTCCGGCCTCTCCGCTGGAGCGGATCACGATTTTTGTCGGGGTGACGCTCAAATCGTACCCTTCATTTCCGAGATCGGCCAGAGAAGGATCTTTTCGGATCTCGATCGTGTTTCCGCCTGCCTGCGACGCAAAGTCGAAACCGGTCGCCGGAGCGAAGGCCTGCTTGAGACGGCGCGCTGTCTCTTGACTCGCGGCATCTGCATCGATACTGGTGCCCGTTTCCAATAGGAAAGCGCCAGAACCTTCTATCATTGAAACCGGTTTGGGCACGATGCCGGGCATGATGGCTCGGCCCTGAAGCGGGACCAAAAGAACAACCCAAATCAGGTGACGAAAACAGTGAACGAGCTTATTCCGCAACAGTTCGGCGATCTGGTGAACGGCGAGAAAACGCATAAGAATTAGATCGCTCGGCAAGGTGATCGGTGATGTAATCGGTTTCATTCTTGGTACACTTCTGGTTAGGTCTTGTTCCCTGACCTTCGCGCGCTCTTCTTCGGTCCTGGAGGGTAGGGCTTTTCATAATAAGATTGTTTTGGTTGATGAGAAAGAAAATGCGTCGCATTTCGCCTGAAATTCGGTGTCTGGAGGCGGAAGCGGAAAGGGTTATGCCTGGGCTCAGTCCCGGAGACAGATGGAACGTAATGCATACCGACGCTTGGCACTCGAATAAACGAACTGACACCGGCTGCACGCGACCACGAAGATTCCCGCAGGTGTGCATTGCTGACCGGAGCGGCGGCTGATAGCGACGTCCTCGCAGACAAGTCCGTTTGTTAAGACCAAAATCCTATTATTTTTGCAACTGCAAAGCAAAGACAACCCGATCAATCGTTATTCTAGGATGCTTTCTGTTGTATTCATCCCGACGAGTTGCAAAAAATTCGATGCCGTCCCTTTTGCTAGAAGACTCATTAATTTGCCGCCAACCGATGTCGGGCATATGAATCCAATCTCCAAGTCGTAATTGTAAAGAGCGGACAATATTTTTAC
>JAFAQT010000148.1 GCA_019246215.1 Verrucomicrobiota bacterium | reverse complement strand
CCGTTCGCCGAGACAACCCGAGACTGACCGTCCGCACGAGCGCCCCGGGCGTGCAGCCATGGCGTATCGTCGTTACACGTTCGGGGAATTTGCCCACCGATGCGACGATTTTTACCGATGAATTTCGAGATCGCACTCTCGTTTGCCGTGGAATCGGCTGGTTGGAGGCGCTTAGGGATCTCGGCACGAGGGGAATCACTCGGCTGCTGGTGGAAGGGGGAGGAGACGTCCTCGGCCAATTACGTGATCTGCAATTGATCGACGAGGCTTGGTGCTTTCTTACCCCCATGTTAACCGGCGGGAACAAACCGAGCTTTGGAGGCACAGGTGTCCAAAGAACTGAGGACGCAAGCAGATTTCATCACATTCGTTATAGACGTATGGGAAACGACGTGCTTGTGACCGGCTATTTGCTCCGGGGAGCACTCCTCCCAAGGAGCGGCCAGCCGTAGCAGGTCCGGGACGGAACCACCTTACCGATGCGGGTACCGATTCGGCCGAGTAGGCCGATAGGCAGGTGCATAATGGTACCGTCGATAGTAGTAGGGATGATGATGGTTCCCGGGATAAACATCGCGTCCGGGTGGCCCATGACGAGGAGGCCCGGAATGTGGATCTGCCTTCGAATCAGAGATCGAAGTGCAAAACCCAAAACCTACCGCCAGCAGAAGAGCGTACCGCACCACAAGTCGAGGTTCCTGAGGCTTTGGACGGCGGGAGAACGCCAGCTATTCGGGCCTTGCCGGGAAATCATCCGTGTCACCCCGAAAACGTTCGGCCCGAACGCTCCCGCCGGGCCGACATTTGAGATCCTTGTTCCGATTTCGGCGCCGGAACATCGAATCCCTCGAAGACTCAGGCAGCTACCGGCCTTTTAACCTTGGGACCGGCTTGTAGCACGTGCGCCTTAAGAGGGAGTCGCTGTAGGCGAAGGAGAAGGAGTAGCTTCTGGAGACGTCGTCTTTTTGTGGTGACGATGATGATGGGGGGCCTTCGGCGTCGCGCTCGGAGTTGGATTAGGATCCGCGGCGAAGACGCTGGACTGAGCAACAAAGCCGAGGACCGCAGCTAGAAGCACAATATGTTTTATCATAGAGATTTAGGTTGGTTTTAATCAGAAGTGTGTTTGGTAATGTCTTTTTTTTAGCTGAAGGGTGGCCAGTCAACTCTCCTTTGAGAACTTCTTGGACCAAACGCAGCACGCTCCAGACATTGCAATCAAGCCAAAGAAACAGCCCGTCACTGCGATGTCCAAAGCGGAGGCTGGTAATAGCAGTTTTTCTTCATACGTCACCTCACACTGCTGAACCCCTCGAAAAACGGGAAGTTTCGAAAAAGTTTCAATTGGGGCCTTGTTCTCCGGATTCTTTCCGGGCGAAACAGCACCCTCAGATCACCTCTTGCGCTGGCAGCCGCTCTCTGATACCTGAAGTTTGTTGTTTCATCTCCAAATGTAGTTCGGAAGAATGGCAGGTTTAAAACTTCAGCATATTGTAAAGCGATTCGGTCAAATCGAGGTGATCCACGGAATCAGCCTTCAAATTGAAGATGGCGAGTTCGTGGTCTTCGTCGGTCCCTCCGGTTGCGGCAAATCAACCATGTTGCGCATCATCGCGGGACTGGAAGAGGCGACCGAAGGAGAAGTTTGGATCGGCGGCCGTCAGGTGAATGATGTCGATCCGGCTAACCGCGGTGTGGCAATGGTGTTTCAAACCTACGCACTTTATCCGCATATGTCTGTTGAAGAGAACATGGGATTCGGACTGCGTATGGCCAAGCGCCCAAGACACGAGATCAAGGAGCGCGTTGCGCGTGCCGCGGAAATCCTGCAGCTGACTCCGTATCTGAAAAGGAGACCCAAAGAACTCTCCGGCGGCCAACGCCAGCGAGTAGCCATTGGTCGGGCGATTGTCCGCGAACCGGAAGTTTTTCTCTTCGACGAGCCGCTCTCAAACCTGGACGCGGAACTTCGCGTGCAAATGCGGATTGAGCTTTCCAAGTTGCACAGCGAACTGCAGACGACAATGATTTACGTGACCCATGATCAGGTCGAAGCAATGACGCTGGCCGACACGATCGTCGTCTTGAATGAAGGCAGGATCGAACAGATCGGCGTACCGCTGGATCTTTATCAGCATCCAGCGAATTTGTTTGTAGCCGGCTTTATCGGGGCGCCCAGAATGAATTTCCTGAAGGTACGTGCAGAACACAGTACCGAAAAATCCGTGGTGATCGCGGGTCCGGACTTCCCCTCCCGGCCTTTGAGCCTGAAGAAAACGACCTCGGTCGATTTGGCTCCCGGTGCCGAGTTAACCCTGGGCTTGCGGCCCGAGCACATCAAGGTCTGCGAACCAGGAAGTGGCGCCAGCATGCTCTTGATTGAGGTTGTCGAGAACTTGGGCGATCTGACCTTGGTCCACGGTACAACGCCCGCCGGTAATCGAATTACCTTGAATGTGAAGGGATTCCAAAATTATCGGCATGCTGATGCAGTCGGTTTTGGATTTGACGCCAATCATGCCCATCTCTTCGACAGCGCCGGAAGCGTCGTGTAACCGGCTCTGATGGGATTTGGAGTAGCACCGAAGGAGCTTGAGCTTCCGGAAAGAACCTCCTTGCATGATTGATGGAAGAACTGCGCAGTCTGCAGATTACCGGGCTCGACCGTTTGCGATTCAGAGAACTGGCCGCAATGATAGCACGCAAGGATTGATCCCAAAGAACCACTCGCAAGGAGGAGATTGCAGTACCCTGCGACGATCTCCAGGAAAATCTGCATACCTCCTCATAAGGTTTTTTCGTGTGTTGTGTTGGTGGCCTTTGGCGATCTTGGCTGCTGATTCCTCTTGAGTGTTGGCTATGGCGGATGGGGAGGGATTCGAACCCTCGGTACCTTGCGGTACACACGCTCTCCAGGCGTGCCCAATCGACCGCTCTGGCACCCATCCAGGACAAGATTGAGACTTTCCTGCTTCTCCGCAGCAGTTTCAACCTGTTTTCCCCAAGTCCTTCTGTCTCAGCGAAAACCAAACCTGAAGCGAATTCGAGGGTCAGGTCTGATGGAGTGCCTGCACGATCGCTTCCAATTCGGCCTGGAGTTCGCTTTGACTCTCTTGGATGACTTCCAGCTTGAGTTGGTAGCGATGCAACTGGATCGTCGCGTGATGGATGTGGCCCTTAATTTCCATGAGCTGCGTTTGGCTTTCGCGAAGCGCCTGTTGCAATTCATTTTGGCGCCGGTTCAAATCATCAGGGGTGCGGCCCTCAAAATGGAACTTTTTCGGAGACGCATTCCGAGCCGCCTGGATTGCCTTAGCGAGCTTGGATGTTGCCGCCTGCAGAAACTGCAGGGACGGTCCGCGGTACTCAGGTACGATCAAAGCGGCCCCACAGTGGGCACAATCGACTTCCATTCCCGCTCCGTCCATATCGATCGCGAGTTCTCCCCCGCAGTTCGGGCACTCAAAGACAATGTCCCGCTCGGTCACTTGAAATCCAGCAGTCTCGATCTGATCCGGAGACGGAACGCCTTCCTGCGCCTTGATACTTTCCTGCGCGTCTAGATTTAAATTTGCATCGACCATTACCAATCCTCGGCGATAGCAATGGCCAGCATGGTATCCCAACCGGGAAAAATCAAGAAACGGATCTCCTGCACGTGCCAACGTGCCAGGTTGACCCGCCACGGAGAAGCCGATGTGCGTCATAATGGCTCTATACTATGCGCGGAGCGACTCTCCTCGCGAGGTATAACTCATTCAAGGAGAGGCAATTGGAATTAATAGCATTCTGCCCACGTTATTGGCATGCTAGGTGCCCTCTCCATGTTCTGATTTATGCCTAAAATTCTTGGAATTGACCTTGGGACTACCAACTCCTGTATGGCCGTTATGGAAGGTGGTGAACCGGTCGTCATCGAAAACTCTGAAGGGGCACGTACCACACCTTCTATAGTGGCTTTTGCGAAGAGCGGGGAACGTTTGATAGGGCAGGCTGCAAAACGGCAGGCTGTGACAAATTCACAGAATACTGTGTTCTCAATTAAGCGGTTCATGGGCCGCAAATTTGAGGAGGTCCAGGATGAAGCGAAACGCGTTCCCTATAAAATTATCAGAGCTTCAAACGGAGATGCGCATGTCGAGGTCCAGGTCGGCGGAGAACGAAAGAGTTTCTCGCCGCCCGAAATCTCGGCCATGATTTTGGCAAAGCTGAAAGCGGACGCGGAAGCAAAGCTGGGCGAAAAGATTACTCAGTCGGTCATTACTGTACCGGCTTATTTCAACGATTCTCAGAGGAACGCGACGAAAGATGCCGGACGAATTGCCGGTTTAGAGGTGTTGCGGATCATTAACGAACCGACGGCTGCCTCACTGGCGTATGGTCTCGAGAAGAAGAAAGACGAGAAGATTGCCGTGTACGATCTGGGTGGCGGCACATTTGATATATCGGTCTTAGAGATCGGGGAGGGGGTTTTTGAAGTAAAGGCGACCAATGGCGATACTCACCTGGGAGGTGATGACTGGGACAACAAGCTGATGGATTGGATTATCGCTGAGTTCCGTTCCGAAACCGGCGTGGATGTGAGCAAGCAGTCCGACGCTCTGCAAAGAATCAAGGAGGAAGCAGAAAAAGCAAAGATCGCTCTTTCTTCGTCGCAGGAGTACGAGATCAATCTTCCTTTCATAACGGCAGATGCGACAGGGCCAAAGCATATCCAGAAGAAGCTGACCCGCGCCAAGCTGGAGCAGTTGACCGACGATTTGTTCGAACGAACAGTTCGACCGGTTAAAGCGTGTCTTGGAGATGCTAAGCTGTCGGAAAGCGAGATCAATGAGCTTGTTCTCGTGGGGGGCATGACGCGTATGCCGAAAGTAATTGACACGGCACGCAAATTGATCGGCAAAGAGCCGCACAAAGGCGTCAATCCCGATGAGGTTGTAGCGGTGGGTGCAGCGATTCAAGGCGGCGTGCTACGCGGCGACGTCAAGGATGTGTTGTTGCTCGATGTTACGCCGTTGACCCTGGCTATCGAGACTGCGGGTAATATCGCGACTCCGATGATTCCTCGTAACACGACCATCCCGACGCGGAAGCAGCAGATCTTTTCGACCTACAGCGACAACCAGCCTGGCGTGGAGATTAAGGTCCTGCAAGGCGAACGTCCGATGGCGCGGGACAATAAGACGCTTGGGACTTTCCATTTAGATGGGATCCCGCCTGCTCCGCGCGGAGTGCCACAGGTGGAGGTGACCTTCGATATTGACGCAAATGGCATTTTGAATGTCTCTGCAAAGGATCTTGGGACTGGAAAAGAACAGAAGATTTCAATCACTGGCAGCAGCGGATTGACCAAGGAGGAGGTTGAAAGACTGCGTAAGGACGCGGAAGTACACGCAGAAGAAGATCGGAAGACCCGCGAAGCGGCCGAGACCCGGAACACTGCGGATAACTTGGCATACCAGTGCGAGAAGCAGTTGGCTGAACTCGGCGAAAAATTGTCCTCAGATCAGAAGAAGGGCGTCGAAGATGCTATCAAGGAAGTTCGCGAAAAGCTGAACGGCACCGATGTTGACGCCATAAAGAAGGCGACGGAAGAGCTGCAAAGCCGTTTTCAAGGAATCAGCGCCGAGCTGTACAAGCAGGCTGCGTCTCAGAAAGCTGGCCCGCAGCCAGCGGATGTGCCGCCGGGTTCCGGTCAATCAGGCAGCACCGGAAGCTCAACCAAATCTGACGAAAACGTCGTGGATGCGGATTTCGAGGTTGTCGATGACGATAAAAAGAAAAGTTAAAAGTTTTGCAAAATTTCCATCGTGGCTGGCGGTCCCCATCCTTCGCCGCTGGCTCGTTGGTACCCCAAACCTACACTAAATCAAGAAGGAGGATATCTACAGTATGGCAATTAATGTGAAACCTCTCGGCGATCGGGTGATAGTTCAACCGCTCGAGGAGAAGGAAGTCAAAAAGGGTGGCATCATAATTCCTGATACAGCTAAAGAGAAGCCGCAGGAAGGCACCGTCGTTGCGCTCGGTACCGGCAAACTCGACGACAATGGTAAAAAGGTCGACTTCAATGTGAAGGTCGGAGACAAGGTGCTAATCTCCAAGTATGGCGGCACCGAGATCAAAATTGACGGCGACAACTATCTAATCATGCGGGAGGACGATATCCTCGGCATCATCGGATAATCAGAACATTACAAAGTACATTAGTATATATTATGGCAGCAAAACAATTGCAGTTTGATGAAGCAGCTCGGCACGCTCTCTTACGGGGAGTGGAAAAACTTTCTAAGGCGGTGAAAGCTACCCTGGGTCCGTCCGGGCGCAACGTGATCCTGGACAAGAAGTTCGGGAGCCCGACGATTACCAAGGACGGGGTGACTGTAGCGAAGGAGATTGAGCTCGAGGATCCCTACGAAAACATGGGAGCGCAACTGGTCCGTGAGGTTGCTTCGAAAACCTCGGACGTCGCTGGAGACGGCACTACCACCGCAACAGTTCTTGCCGAATCGATCTTTCGCGAAGGATTGCGGAACGTCACCGCAGGTGCGAATCCGACATCATTGCAGCGGGGGATTGGAAGGGCCGTTGAGGTCGTAGTTGCCGAATTGGCAAAAATCTCCAAGAAGGTCTCCGAACGAACTGAAATCGCGCAGGTCGCGACTGTCTCGGCAAACTGGGATAAAACAATCGGCGAAATCATTGCCGACGCCATGGACAAAGTCGGTAAGGACGGCACGATCACGGTCGAAGAGGCCAAGTCTATCGAGACTACTCTGGAAGTGGTCGAAGGCATGCAGTTCGATAAGGGCTACCTGTCGCCATATTTCGTGACGAACGCAGAGAGCATGGAGGCCGTCCTTGAGAACGCCTACATCCTCATTCATGAGAAAAAGATCTCCAGTCTGAAGGATCTGCTCCCGGTCCTGGAGAAGGTTGCGAAAGCAAGCCGTCCGCTCCTGATCATCGCTGAAGATGTCGAAGGGGAAGCGCTCGCTACTCTCGTGGTGAATAAGTTGCGCGGCACGTTGCAAGTAGCTGCAGTCAAGGCCCCTGGTTTTGGCGACCGCCGAAAAGCAATGCTGGAAGACATTGCAGTTCTCACCGGTGGTCGTTGCCTGACTGAAGACCTTGGCATTAAACTTGAAAACATCACGCTGGACGATCTGGGCCGCGCCAAGCGAGTCACAATCGACAAAGAAAACACCACAATCGTCGAAGGTGAAGGTTCGACCAAGGATATCCAAGGTCGCGTTAGCCAGATTCGGAGGCAGATTGAGGAAACTACCTCCGACTATGATCGCGAAAAGCTGCAAGAGCGCCTTGCCAAACTCGCAGGGGGTGTTGCGGTCATTAACGTGGGCGCTGCCACTGAAACGGAGATGAAAGAGAAAAAGGCACGCGTCGAGGACGCACTGCATGCAACCCGTGCGGCTGTCGAAGAAGGTATCGTCCCAGGTGGCGGCGTTGCTTTGATCCGTGCGCAAAAGGCGCTGGACAACCTGAAACTCGAAGGCGATGAAAGAACCGGGCTCGACATCGTGCGCCGTGCGGTGGAGTCCCCGCTGCGTCAGCTTGCCGACAACGCAGGCCAGGAAGGTGCGTTGATCGTTCAGGAAGTAAAAGGTCGCTCTGGAAATGAAGGGTATAACGTTGCGAGTGGCGAATACGGCGATCTCGTCAAGGCCGGTGTTGTCGATCCGACGAAAGTAACCCGATACGCCTTGCAGAACGCGGCGTCTATTTCCGGCCTGTTACTCACCACCGAGGCACTCGTGACCGAGCTTCCTGAGAAGGAAAAGCCGGCACCAGCGGGCGCCCCTGGTGGAATGGGCGGGATGGGCGGCATGGATTACTAATCTGATCAGACTACATCCTAAAGAAACCCGCCCGGCTGCCGCCGGGCGGGTTCTTCTTTGAGTGACTCCGGCCTGTCCGGGCAGCTTCGCAGCAGCAGCCCGGCAGAGACAAAGAAGCGAGTTTTGCGCGTTCTTGGTGCGCATGGTGGAGTGGTGGGGAGGTGGGGAGGTGGAGTGGTGGGGGCAGGTCAAATGTCACAGCTCGGACTCCGATTCCGGGATTCCGACAATGTGACCACCAAGCCGCGTCAATCGTTCCGGGCCTTTCAGCGGCTCCGAAAATGGCCGACCCGATATCGACCTGTCCCTGCAATCACCTTCTTGGTGCCCGTGCTGGGGAGGTGCGCATAGATAGTGCGCATGGTGGGGACAGGTCAAATGTCACAGCTCGGACTCCGATTCCGAGATTTCGACGATGCGGCCGCCAAGCCGCGTCAATCGCTCCGCGCCTTTCAGCGGCTCCGAAAAGGTGGCCGACCCCGATATTTGACCTGTCCCTGGAATCATCACTTCTGGGGAAGGGTGCGCATGGTGGGGACAGGTCAAACGTCACAGCCCGGACTCCGATTCCGGGATTCCGACAATGTGACCACCAAGCCGCGTCAATCGCTCCGGACTTTCAGCGGCTCCGAAAAGGTGGCCGACCCCGACATTTGACCTGTCCCTGGAATCATCCCCTGGAATCAGCACCCCATTCCTGGAATTAGAACGGATATCCCCTTGCGCTCGTTTTTTTCGCAGGAAAACGCGCCCACCTCGGTGCTTCAAAGGCCATCACGGCAACGGCACGCTAACTGGGCTGTCCGTTCTATCTATCTATCGGCTCATTAACGATGGCCAAG
>JAFAQT010000233.1 GCA_019246215.1 Verrucomicrobiota bacterium | reverse complement strand
CTTCATCCTCCACGCGGCGTCGCTCCTTCAGGGTTTCCCCCATTGAGAAAAATTCTCGACTGCTGCCACCCGTAGGTGTCTGGACCGTGTCTCAGTTCCAGTGTGGCTGGTCGTCCTCTCAGACCAGCTACCCGTCGAAGCCTTGGTAAGCCGTTACCTCACCAACAAGCTGATAGGCCGCGAGTTCCTCTAAAAGCGCCAGGTTTCCCCGGCTTTACCCCGAATTGCTTCGGGACACATGCGGTATTAATTCGCCTTTCGGCGAGCTATCCCCCACTTTCAGGCAGATGACTCACGTGTTACGCACCCGTTCGCCACTCGCTCAATCCCGAATTGCTCCGGAACTAAGCTCGTTCGACTTGCATGTCTTATCCACGCCGCCAGCGTTCGTTCTGAGCCAGAATCAAACTCTCCGTAGAAAGTTTTTTATGCATCCCGACGCTCCATGAACGGACCGTCGAGGATAAAAATTCTGACCTGTAAGTTCTTGGACTCTTTTTCCCGGTCTACACCGGATAGAAAGAGCAAGTTTGTCGGTCATTAAAAAATGTAAGATTCAAAAGAATCTGACGTATAACGCACAACACAATTTTTGCTGACATCACCATTCTGAAGTTTCTTGCGAGAACTCAGAACCAAACTTTCAATGAACGCAATTCGTTCCGATTCAGGCGACAAAAAAACTCAACTTGGGTTCCGGCTAAACTGGTTTTGCTGCCATCCATTCAACCGGGACAAAATTGAGCCAATTTGAAGTCCCAAAACTAGAAGAACGTCTCCAATCCTGCGATCGGCATCACTGGCATCACCAGCGAACTTTCGAACTTTATATATACCTGCAGGGGGTTTCCGGTCAACGCGAATTTTGCAAATTTTCGTTCACCTCGTCCTGCGACCCTCCCCATTTTATCGGGTCGGGCCGCAGAGATTAGCGACTTTTTCCAAGCGCGCAACAGATTTTTAAAAATAAACAGATCCGAGTCGCCTGAGGGATCTCCCAACTCTCTTGATCGTCTCGTTCCCGTACTCGATCTGTGGCGGTTTAAACAGAGCAGTCGCGCATTCTAGGTTCACCCATCGAGGACGAGAACGTTAAGAGTCGCAAGAGCTACTCCAGGTTGTCAAACCAGCGGAACGCTTTGGGTGCTGGAAGGCTGATCTGGTCGAGGATCCGATGAACGACCGTGTCCACTATTTCCTCGATCGACGCTGGCTTACTGTAGAATGACGGAGCCGCAGGCAAAATGACGGCACCAGCCTCGATCAGCGTGGCGCAGTTCCGGACGTGGATCAGGTTCCAGGGAGTTTCACGCGGCACCAGGACCAGCTTTCGCCGCTCTTTCAGAAAGACATCCGCGGCACGATGGATCAAGGAGTCGCTTGTACCTGCCGCTAATCGCCCAAGCGTCCCCATGGTACACGGAACGATGACCATTCCGTCAAAATAGGACGATCCGCTCGCGAAGGGCACATTCATGCTGCGGTCGTTGTGCTCGTGGACACCCTCAGGCACAATCAGTTCCCCCAACTCCTCATGAATGACTTGCTTTGCGAAAGCACTGAGCACGAGGTGAAGCTCGTTGCGGGTGCAGTCGATCTGAGCTAAAAGGCGCTGTAAATAGATTGCGCCGCTGGCCCCAGTCGCGGCGATGACCACTCTCATGGATAGTTGTGCATATCAGTTCTCAGTGCCACTCAAAGACATAGGGCCGAAAGTTCGGTTGGCACGAATCCTACGTCGCCCATCTTACAGCAGCGGATTCTTGCCCGTACTGACAACTGAGTACTACCGATGCCGACTGTCTTAGAGGAATCCTCCTGAGGTTAGGCGTTGAGTCAGGCCTTTAAACCGGCTGTAAGCTTCCTGATACAAGGCGGCCCTTGCGGGCGTTGGTATGGCGCGTGAGGACTCGTCCAGTTTGACCACCGCATCGAGCAGTTGCACCAGGTTAGCTGATTTGTTGTTCACCAAACGATCGACCCAGGCACCATGCATGGCTGCGCCTAGTGCAGCTCCTTCTGCGGTCGCAAGACAGACGACCGGAATTCGAAAGATGTCCGCACAGATCTGGCGCCAGATGCGGCTTTTGCTGCCTCCTCCCGTTAGCCGAATCTCGGACGGCCTAATCCCGAGAGACCGAAATCTATTCAACCCATACGCCAATCCCAATGTCACTCCCTCCATGGCGGCTCTGGCGAGATTGGCGGGTGCCATGTTGGCGGTCGTGAGGCCGTGAAAGACACCAACGCCATTCGGAAGATTCGGCGTACGTTCACCGACGAGATATGGTAGAAAGATGATCCCTGCCGCGCCTGGGGGCGCCCCGGCAACAGCGGCTTCCAACTGGTTCAGGTCCCAGCCAAACATCTTTCGAATCTGCTCGGTCGCGACTGTGACGTTCATAGTGCATACCAGCGGAAGCCATTTGTCGGTGCTGTCACAAAACGCCGCAACTTCCCCTTGAGGATCCACTACCGGCTCGGCCGAATATGCATAAACGGTGCCGGAGGTTCCTAAACTGGCGGTCACTACGCCGGCGCTCACGTTCCCGGTTCCGATCGCACCCATCATATTATCGCCACCACCAGCGGATATGATAGGACTGCTCTTCAATCCCCATTTAGCTCGCAAATTCTCCCGCAGCAAACCGACAGCTTGCCGAGAAGAACCTACTGGCGGCAATTTCCCGAAGAGCCCTTCGTCAATAAACGAAATAACGGGTTCACACCATTGGCGTGCCTTAATATCAAGCAACCCGGTCCCGGAGGCGTCGCCGTATTCCATGCGCTTTTCTCCGGACAGCCAGAAGTTAATGTAATCATGAGGCAAAAGGATGGTGTCTACCGCCTGGAAGCTCTCGGGCTCGTTCTGCTTTAACCAAAGAATTTTGGGAGCCGTCCAACCTGGCAACATCGTGTTGCCGATGAGCTTGATCAACGCCGTTTCGCCGCCGAATTCCTCGATGATCTCTTTGCATTGTTCCGAAGTGGAGGTATCACACCACAGCTTGGCTGCCCGTATCACCTGACTGGAAGAGTTCAGGACTACCAGCCCATGCTGCTGTCCGCTGACTCCGATCGCGCGGATTTGATCTTTTCGTTCGCCAATCTGGGTCAGACAAGTTTGGATCGTCTTGTCCACCGCGTCGACCCAGACCCTGGGATCCTGCTCCATGTGCCCGTCGGGCAGGCCAGGGATCAAGCCATGATTTTGCTGCGAAGTCGCGAGAATTCCACCCGTCTCGAGATCGATGACGATGGATTTCGTGCTTTGGGTACCACTATCGATGCCGATGTAGAGCATACGGATAAGCAGACTGCCATAAAATGAGCCTGCCTCACAAATCCCAAAGTTCTTGGATTCGAATTTTATTACGAGTTGATGGCCCACGCGATTCATCTGTGGCAATTTCTGGTCTATGGTAAACAAGCTCCTTCACACCCGTTACCGGGTTTCTGATCTGGACAAGACTGTCCATTTTTACAAGGACGTGCTTGGACTCAAAGAAACCCACCGTTCGAAGTCGCCTCGCGGTTCGGAACTGGTCTTCTTCAAAGCCCCTGGCAGTGATGAAGAGATCGAGATCTGCAAGTTCGATGGGAGCGGTCCTGTAAACGTGGGTTCTGATATCACGCACCTCGCATTCGAGGTGGACGATCTCGAGGCGTTCGCCAAAGAGGCCGCGAAAAAAGGCTATCCACTTTCAGATGGTCCGACAAAGACGGGCAGCGGAAGTATGATTGCTTTTCTCGATGCGCCAGAAGGCTACGAAATCGAGCTTATCCAGCACTAAACCGAACAGAGAACCCCAGGAGACGCCGTCATCAGGGAGAAGGAAGCCATTTCCGGGCAGTTCCGATGGTCAGCAGGACACCGTTGACGGCGTTTCGGAGTTCGCGCGCAAATCAGCACCAGGGGCTCTCCTGGCTCAGGCGGTGCTTGCTTTTTTTGAATTCGCTAGCTCGCCCTGAGTTCTTCCCTTTTGCCTTTACGCGCTTCGTGCGGGGCAGGCGCGAGACCCCAAAAATCGGTAAAAATCCGGTCCGAGAAGCCAAGCGCAAGGGTAAGCTGGGCCTTTTTTTCGAGCGGATTGCGGATGGAACGAATGCGCTGATAAGCGGGTTCGCCGATCCACCCTTTGATCCGAGACCAGAGGGCGGTGGTCAAAACCGGGTAATCGCTTCCGTACAGAATCCGGCGTGGATCTTTTCGAAGCCGATCGAGCGTTCGGAGATGGGTGATTTGCGAGAGCGCAGAAAGATCTCCGTAAAGGTTCGGGAAAGAGTTTCGCATCTGCTCAAACTGATCAAAATAATCCCGATCCCATGGCAAGGCTGGAGTTCCACAATGGGCTGCGATGACATTGACTCCGCATTCGAGAGGTAGACGGAGAGTCTCCACGCTCTGGAGATCTCGGCGATGGGTGGGCAAAGAAAACTCGCCTCCAGTATGCGCCAAAAGCGGAAGATTCAATCGAGCCATGCGCTCCCAAAACGGTTTATAAGTCGCCCGGTTACATTCAACGGCTTGCACACACGGGAGAAGTTTGAGCATGGCCGCGCCAGCTTCTATGCAACGCTCCAATTCGGCGATGGCATCCGAACGCGCCGGGTGAATTGAAGCCGCCGGTATAAACATAGGGTGACGTCTTGAAAGCTCGAAGACGTAGTCGTTCGGCACATAAAGTCCCGACAGTCCTGGAAACCGATGACCTGTTTCATCATGAAGATCATCGCAAGCCAGAATTACCGCACGCTCGAGTGTCGAATCCCTGACCCAGTAAACTAATCGTTCGACGTACAGTTCATCCAGCGACGGATCGCCCGGGGAGGTTGCCAGGCCGATATTAGCAGCCATCAGCTCAATGAAAGGCCGCTGCCACCAACGTGAGGTTATCCGGCAACCGGAACCTGACTTTCCGTTCCCTAAAACGTGGACATGCATGTCAACCGGGTGAAGGCTAGGTGGGATGGCAACCGACATAGAAGTTTCAGCCTACTCCATCTGGGCGGATCTGCAGAAGATTCGTTCGACCAATCCGCTCATATACAGCATCACGAATTCTGTGGTGCAAGATTTCACGGCAAACGCCCTGCTCGCGTTGGGAGCGTCGCCAATCATGTCAGATTCTGTCGATGAGACTGAGGAACTTGTTGGGGTGTCAAACGCGCTCAACATCAATATCGGCACACCGAATCCTCACTCGGTCGGGGCGATGCTCAAGGCGATCAGGACCGCGCAGGAACTGAGGAAACCTGTTGCGCTCGATCCGGTCGCTGTGGGGGCCACCAAACTGCGGCGAACCCTGGTTGAGGATCTCCTGCGATCCGGTACGCCCACAATTGTTCGTGGAAACCTGGCCGAGGTCTCAGTATTTGCAGGCATGGAATGGGGCGGCAAAGGCGTCGACTGGCGCGGCGATCTGAAGGATCCGGGTGAAATCGTGGGCAAGGCAGCGCGGCAGATTGGTTGTACCGTGGTTGGCTCGGGAAAAATCGATTACGTCTCGGACGGAGAACGGCTTTTTTCGATTGCAAACGGCCACCCGCTGATGGTGCGCGTCACTGGGATGGGTTGTGTTGCCACTTCGATCGTTGCGGCGTTTCTCGCCGTGCAGCCGCTTCCATTGGTTGCGGCTGTTCACGCGATGGCATTTATCGGCATCGCAGGGGAGTGGGCCGCAGAACGTGCGCGAACGGAAGGAACCGGAACATTTCGGATGAAGTTCCTGGACAGCTTGGACAAGGTGGAGATTGAAAACTTAGCGAGCACGAAGGCTGGCGAGATTGCCAAACCGTAGAGCCGATTTCTATTCGGCTCTATACCGCCTCTGATTCTTTGTGTCGCCGGAACGACTCGATTGCTTCGTACTCTGCCAAGCCCAATCGATCGTAGTGTTGGGCAGTTGACCGATTGTTGTTTTCCGCTTGCTGCCAGCTTTCGCCGGATTGAGTTCCCAGAAACGGAGTTTGGCTGCGTTGCGAGCGATGGTGATAAAGACAGTCCAGCTTCAGGGCCAACTCCGCCGGGCTGAGAGGCACGGCCATGTCGATTTCATGAGGAGACCAGGGACGCTCGCCGGATGCGTATAGCCAAACCTGGCACGCTTTCATCCAGGTTTCCAGACCGCACTCCTTCAGAGCTAAGACAACAAGGCGAAATGAAATACCTGAGACACTGCCTGGTTCTGCTCCGGACCCTGTCAGATAGATTTGATGGGGCTGAATTCGCTGACATAACTGCCGGATTGCAGTCACATCTTCGTCAGTGGATTTGAATTGCCGATAACGACCTTTTTCGTAAAAGGGTAGGTCCAGAAAGAGCACTTGGGAGGGGTCGAGACCGAGAACATGGCAAGAGGCGCGCGCTTCGGCTTTTCGAATCACTCCCTTGAACTGGCGCAGGGCAGGACTGTCCTCGTCGAATGGAGCCTTCTTCTCAAGTTCATCCGTGAGTTGCGCCAGCCGGCTCTTCCCCTGGGAATCCGCAGGTCGATCGGCGCTTAACTCATTCAAAAGGCTGATCGCCATCCTGGCTTCGTTGTCCGGCATCCCCAGATTACCGGATGTGAGGTAAACAAACGTCACCTCGTGCTGGTGACGGCGTAGTCGATGAAGCGTTCCAGCCATGCCCAGCTCCGCGTCCAGCGGTTCGGGCCCGAAGACCAGAACGCGCTTTTGCGCCGGCACCGCCGGGACTGGCCGATTTGAGTCGTCCGCATTCGGCTTTCCGCCCGGCCAACCAGTAATGGTATGCTGGAGTTCGTTGAAAACGCGAATATTGAGGCTGTATGCTGAGCCGGTCTCGAGAATGAGTGTGGCCAGACCATTTTCGGCGTAGTCCTCATCCCGCAACCGCAGCACCGGCTTGTTCAAATCGCTCGCCAATGAGACAATTGCTTTCCGAATGAGCAGAGGCGTCCAATCAACGGGACCAACTTTCCAGCGAGAGCGAAACCGGGTCAACTCTCTTGCGGCAGCCTCGTCAATGTAGCACCGGCAATTCGGGTGGCGCTGCAGGAAACTGGCCGGCACGGTGTCAATCTGGGGACCTTCGATGGCCTCGCGAAGAATCGCAGCCTTGGATTCACCCCACGCAAGTAAGACGAGCTCCTTGGCTTCCAAAATCGTTCCGACGCCCATGGTGATGGCGTAAGCAGGGACATTCTCTTCTCCGCGGAAATCCCGAGCCGCATCTCGTCGAGTCAAGCGGTCCAGAGCCACCATTCTGGTTCGGGAATCAACTGCGGAACCGGGCTCATTAAACCCGATGTGTCCGCTACGTCCGATACCAAGAATCTGGATATCGATGCCTCCGGCCGCCACAATTTTTCGCTCATACTCCTGGCAATAGCCAAACACTTCAGAACGCGGGACAAGGCCGTCTGGCACGTGAATATTTTCCGGAGGAATATCCAGGTGGTTAAAAACCTGCACCTGCATAAAGTAACGGTAACTCTCCGGATGATGCGGCGACAGCCCGTAGTATTCATCTAGGTTAAACGTGACAACGTTGGCGAAGGAGAGCCCTTCGTCGTTATGCAATCTGACCAGTTCTCTGTAAAGCTTAACCGGGGTGGAGCCGGTAGCGAGTCCCAGAACGGCAGTTCGGCCCTCCGCGCGTCGCTCTCCAATGAGCCGAGCTATGGAGCCTGCCACCAGGCGCACCGCATCGTCGGAGCTCTGAAATACCGCCGTCCCAATGCGTTCGTACTGCTCGGCTTCGGAAGATAAGCTGTCCATGAGTTGGCAGTATCAGTTTTCAGTTCTCAGCGAAAAAGGAAGATAACTTGAGCTCCGTATGCCGGATTTAACAACGCCTTTACAAATTGCTTTAAACGGGGTACTCACTCCCTTTCAGTCAGCTCCATTTCGATCAAAATTGGCCACTGCCATCGTTCGCTTCAGATTCCAGTCTAATGGAATCCCATACTTAGAAGGTCCACCACCTTCTGCGCGTTTTCGGAGGTGACGAAGCTCGGCCCGGTAAGTATCAAGTCGTTCTGCAATATCGAACCATGTTTTACGTAATTGGCCAAAAATATGACTGGCAGATAACCCTGGAGCCATTGCTGCTGGTCAATTGCAAACTCAATTTGCTTTCTGCCCAGCGCCGCTAAGACCGCAGGCGAAATGTCGAAAACGCAAACTTTGATCTTACCGATCTTTCCCTCCTGATCGAGTGCTTGGAGCGCCGGTTCGGCTGCAATCGGGCCTAGTGCCACTATTCCATCCATGCTGGAATACTTCTCTACGTAATCGGTCACAGCCTTCTGGCACGCCTGGAATTCCATCATGACCGGAAGAATCTGGACGTGGTGGAAAGGACCTTCAAAACCTTCTCGGAAGCCTTTGATGCGCTCTTCCAGGGCCAAATTGCCGACCTCCTGATTAATTATGACAGCGTTCTTCACTCCCAAGGCTTTCATACGTTCCCCTGCCTTCTTCCCGGCAGCCCCATCCTGTTGACCGATGTGCATCAGGCATCCGAGCTGCCTTGACACTTCCAATCCCGAATTGATTGAAACCACCGGGATTTTCGCCGCAACTGCGGCTCGGATCGACTGGCTCAAGGCCACCGCGTCCGGTATTGAGACGATGAGCGCGTCTGGTTTTGAAGCTACGGCCTCGTCAATCATTCGCGACATGGCAGGCAAATCGAATTTTTCGGGGGAACGATATGCCAAGTCACTGTTGGTTTCTTCAGCAGCCGATGCGGCGCCGTTTTGGACGATAAGCCAAAATGAATCGGCCGCCTGGCCGTGGGTGATCATTATGATCTTCGGTTTTCTCTGAGCGAGAGTTTTCAGAGGAACAAGCAAGCTCGCCGCGCAAACCACAACCAGCAACGGCAGCAATTTCGATTTAATCATAAATAATGTCTGGCAGAGGAAAGGAGTAATCGTGGAGGGCGGGGTTCATTCGCCGACAAAACCGGCTGAATGTACCTCTGGAATTGTAAAAGCGCGTCTGTTATAAAGATTTTTCGCCCCGGATGCGCCACGTGCTCACCAAAAGTGGTATGGAAAAAACCGGAGAATCACAACAGCAACAAAACCCTTGGGCATTGCGCCGCCAGCTGCTGCGACTGACGCTCTGGCTGGTCGAACGTTTCCGGATTGGCGAACGCCAATTCATGCTGGTCTGGGCGGCGCTGATCGGTTTTCTGGGCGCCTTAGCGTCGGAACTTTTTCGAAGGGCAACCGACCTTCTGCATTTTTTGGCGACCGGCAGCAATATGGAGATCATTTCCTCTTTCGCGCGGTTGCCCTTTTGGCAAAGAATCGCGATCCCTACGGTGGGCGGGCTGCTCGCCGGCCTTACTCTATGGCTTGGTAATCGTCTGAGCAGCCGACGTCGGCAGGATTCAACCACCGATTACATGGAAGCGATCGTTGTTGGCAGTGGCTCAATTTCGGTTTCTGCAAGTGTGGTGAAATCGTTGTCCGCCCTCTTCTCGATCAGCACTGGAGCTTCGATCGGGAGAGAAGGACCACTTGTCCAGCTCTCTTCGCTGGTCGCCTCGCTGATCGCTCGGGTCCGAGACCTTCCAATCCCACAAAGACGCCAACTGGTGGCCTGTGGCGCTGCTGCTGGGATTGCCAGCGCGTACAACGCCCCGATCGCCGGTTCCTTTTTCGTTGCCGAAATCATTCTGGGAACAGTGGTGGTCGAAACCCTCGGGCCCTTGATCCTTGCTGCTGTGGTGGCGACTTTTACCGCCCAGGTGCTGCACGGCGGAGGACCGATCTACAAGTCGTCCGGATTCACTCTGCAGACACCGCTGGAACTCATACCTTTGGCATGTGTCGGAATTCTCTCTGGATTCCTTGCACCTGGCTACCTCTGGTTTCTCCGTCTGGTTCAGCGGTTGTTTTCCAGAGTCTCCATGCCGGTGCCGGGAAAACTCGCGCTGGGCGGCGCGATCGTCGGTTGCCTCGCAGTCGTCAGTCCTGATGTGTGCGGGAACGGCCAAGGTCTGTTATCGATCCTGTTCCATCAGAATTGGTATTCGGATGAAGTCTTCGCGATCCTCCTGCTGAAATTGGTGGCGACAGCCGCAACTTTCGGATGCGGAGCAGTGGGCGGTGTGTTCACACCAACGCTTTTCGTCGGTGCGGCGATCGGGATGTTGTATGGCCGAGGAATTCTCTTTGCCTTCCCCGTTTTTCATTCCGACCCCGCGATGTACGCCGTCGTTGGGATGGGCTCATTTATCGCGGCGACGACCGGCGCGCCGCTGATGTCGATCCTGATGGGATTTGAACTTACGCTCGACTACACGATTGCGCCTCTTCTAATGGTCAATTGCGTTGTGGCCTATTATTGCAGCAGCATTTTCGAAAAGCAGTTCATTTACGGAGAATCGCTGGAACGTAAAGGGGCCGCGTTCTTCAAGCGCCAATTAGCCGAGGCGAAGATTGCGGATTTGATTCGGCGGGACCCCATCACCCTTCCTCCAAACGCCACCTTCGCGGAGATCGAAAAAACATTCCTGCAAAACCGGTATCAGCATATTTATGTCATCGGAAAGGAGATGCGATTTCTCGGCGCGGTCTCTTTGCATGATATTAAGGAATTCCTCGATCAGCCGGAACTCGGCAACATGGTCATTGCCGCGGACATCATGAACGAGAACTTTCCCAGGATCTCACCTCTGCAACGGATGGCAGACGCTTTGGAAAAGTTCTCAGAAGTGGATTCTGAACGGTTGCCCGTGATCGAAGATCTCGGTTCACAACGGCTGATTGGCAGCATTTCCAAAACCGATATTATGCTACTCCTGGCCGGAAAAGAGAGTTCAAAGGCTGCGCGATGAAGCATGTCCTCCGTTAGCATAGGGTGGATAGAAAGGGAGACGTTCCAAGTGAGTTCAATCCTTGCTGGCGTGCTTTAGAAGGCGAAGTTTGCCGGCGCTCGATTAAAGAATCTCGACAACGAATGCCTCCCTCTTGAGTGGAGATGGACCCGGGTCTGAAATTCCTTGACGAAGTCAAAGTTACGGCCTAGACGGGGTAAGGAAAGTGTTGAAAGCCGTTCGCAGTAGAAGGACCGATGGCGCTCGGTGGCGATAATGACCTCTGAATCAGTGAGATGTTCAAGCTGACCAGGACGAGGCACTGTTGTGGGAAGAGTTAGAGCGCGTCGCTAATTAATTCTTCAAGACAGTTCTATGGGTTTACCAGGGTCGATAATTCCTGACTGAATATGAGAATTCGTTCCCCCAAATATGCATTTCTCGTGGCCTCTATTGGAGCCGCGATGCTCGTGGCCGGATCGCCCATTTGCGCCAGAGCCGAGGACAGCAAGTTCGACTGGAAACAAGCCTCAGGCACCAAGCTGATCGTCATGCTGAATAAGCATCCATACGCAGATGCGATCATCAAGAGATTGCCAGAGTTCAAGGAATCGACCGGAATAGATGTCGACTATACTGAGACGCCGGAGGAAAACTATTTCGATAAAGTGACCACCGCTCTCGCCTCTAAAAATGGGAATCCCGACGTCTTTATGACGGGCACCTATCAACTCTGGGATTACGCGAGTGCAGGCTACATGGAGCCACTCGACTCGTATTTGAAGGATTCATCGCAAACGAATCCGGATTACGATGTTAAAGACATCTTTGAAGGAGTCTTGAACGGCGGTAAATGGGATCTAGTGCCAGGCGACCCGACCGGAACCGGGCCGCAATGGGCGCTTCCTCTCGGGTTCGAGACGAACATTCTCATGTACAACAAGAAATATTTCGACGAAAAGGGCCTCAAAGTGCCGAAGACCTTCGCCGAACTAGACGCTTTGGCAAAACAGCTGAAAGATTGGAACGGCCCAGGATCCTATGGCGTGGCGGTACGCGGCACCCGCAACTGGGCGACCATTCACCCAGGCTACATGACGACGTTCACAAATGCCGGTGCCAAAGATTTTGAAATTAAAGACGGCAAACTGGTGTCCGCACTTGATCAGCCGGTGGCGATCGAGGTCACAAAAAAATGGGCCCAATAGTGAAGGACGGAGGGCCTCCGGCCTGGTCGAACTACACCTGGTATCAGTGCGGTGCTGATTTTGGCGCCGGAAAGGCTGCGATGCTTTTTGACGCTGATATTCTCGGGTATTTCCAAAACGTCATATCGCCTGACGGGAAGAAAGGCTCTGATCAAGCCGGCAATATTGCTTTCGCTCCGCCGCCGGTCATGAAGGAGGGAGATCCAGCCGGCGCGAACGAATGGATCTGGCAGATCGCGATCAACAAATCCTCAAAGCAAAAGAAAGCCGCATGGCTTTTCATGCAGTATTTCACGGGGAAAGAACATGGAACTTGGGGCGCCATCAACGCGAGTGTTGTCGACCCGCCTCGCAAATCGGTATCAGACAACCCGGACTTCAAGGCCGTAATGGAAAAGATGCCCGGCTACCTTGACACCTTCAACACCATTATTGGGCACACTTCGGTAAAGTTTACGCCTCAGCCCTACTTCGACGAATCCACCACCAACTGGGCGGCAACTCTGCAGAAAATCGTATTGCAAGGAGCGGACCCGAAAGCTGCGATGACCGAGTTGGCAAAAAGTATCACGCGCAATACCTCCAAGCTAAAGCTGGAGAAGATTGAGAAGAAACCTGCCGCGTCTCGGTAAATTCGCCTGTTTCGAGTACTGGGGGGGTTGACCGCGCTCCGGTTTGTATCGAAGTCGTCCGAGTCTCCGGGAGGGAGGCTTGCAAGTACTAGAGCCAGGAAAAAAAGGATGAGCACTACCGGCGTTCTTCCCCCTGACAGGCCATCGATTGAGCCAGCGCGCCTGGAA
This sequence comes from Verrucomicrobiota bacterium, assembly GCA_019246215.1. Classification (GTDB taxonomy): domain Bacteria; phylum Verrucomicrobiota; class Verrucomicrobiia; order Chthoniobacterales; family JAFAMB01; genus JAFAMB01. Next base: position 13,311 of record JAFAQT010000233.1, on the reverse strand, counting down.
CTATCAAAATCTGCGGCGAAATATGCCAGGCGCAAGGCACTGCGCCCTTATTTGATTCTGACGCCCACCCTGCTGCTGACCCTCGGAATTCTGATTCCATTTTTCGCAGCGATTTACCTCTCTTTCACCGATTACACTCTAAGAAGCTCAGACTACTCGTTTATCGGGTTTGATAATTACCTGTCGATGCTGCAGAACCCCGATTTTTGGCATTCACTTGTCATCACTCTCGAATATGCGGTCCTTTGCACGATGGTTGAGATGCTCCTCGGCATCGGCGTGGCACTTCTCTTAAACGAAGAAAACCCGGTCTCCAAATTCCTGCGTATTGTCCTGATTTTCCCGCTCATGATCGCGCCGGTCATCGGTACACTAATCTGGAAGCTGATGACCAACCCATCGGTGGGCATCCTGCGGACGCCAATGAGCTGGATTGGGCTGGGCGACTTTAAATGGGGTGCATCGCCCGACACAGCAATGTTCTCGCTTGTCTTGATTGATGCCTGGGTTTATACGCCGTTTGTCATTATTCTGGTTCTAGCCGGGTTACGATCGCTTCCGAGATCGCCCTACGAGGCCGCCATGATCGACGGCGGATCGGCTTGGTTCATCTTCAGAAATCTCACCTTGCCGATGCTGGCACCGGTATTACTTATAACCCTCGTCTTCCGGCTGATGCTTTCGCTTCAGGAGTTCAGCATCATCTTTGCTCTGACCGAAGGTGGACCGGGTGATACGACGATGAGCCTTTCGCTATTGGCTTATAACCGCGGATTTCCTTTCTACGGCGTGGCTGAGGCGATTCCGATCATGCTGTTTCTGTGGGCCGTTGTATATTTGGTCAGCTTCATTTTAATCGGTTTTTGGCGCAAGGCTCAGCGCCGCGCTTCCGGGGTCGCTTAACGTATGCACGAAAGTGTCTCTTTCTTTGGCCTGGTCGGGCGAGTTTCGAAGACGTTGCTGCTCCTGGTTTACGCGCTGTTCGCTCTTTTTCCGCTGTTGTGGATGGTGATCATGTCGCTTAAACCGGACAGCCAGATGTTCACGACGACATTCCTCTTTTCGCCGACAGTGGAAAATTATAGCGCAGTCTTTCTACGGTCTGACTATTCACATTTTTTTTTCAATAATCTGACCGTCAGCATCTCAGCTGTCCTTCTCTCTTTGATAGTAGGCGTTCCCGCAGCCTACGCCCTGGCTCGGTTTCAATTTAAGCTGAAGGAAGACATCGCGTTTACCATTTTGTCGTTCCGATTTGCTCCGGAAATCTTGGTGATTTTGCCGCTCTTTCTCATCTACCAAAAGACTGGGCTCTATGACACCTACTTCGGTCTGATCTGGGTGTACCAGTTGATTACGTTGCCATTGCTTATCTGGATTTTGCGGGGCTATTTTGAAGATATTTCGCCGGACATTGAAGCGGCGGCCCAACTGGACGGCTACAGCTGGTGGCAGGTATTTCTGAAAGTGTTGCTGCCGTTGGTGAAACCGGGCCTGGTCGCTGCGGGATTGCTCTGTTTTATCTTCGCTTGGAACGCTTTCACATTCCCCTTGCTGCTTTCGGATGCAAGGGCGCAAACTTCAACCGTAGTGGCCCTGCGTTTTCTTGCTTCCGACACCGTGCACTACGGACAAGTAGCCGCAGCTGCCACAATCTCGGCACTCCCCGAGGTGATTCTTGCGCTTTTGATTCAGAAGCATCTGGTCCGAGGCCTCTCGTTTGGCGCGGTCAAAGGCTAAGAGATATGGCAAGCGTCCACCTTCACGAGCTGACCAAATGGTACGGGAAGCGGCGAGGAATCGAGGATGTCACATTGGACATCGCCGATCAGGAATTTATGACCATTTTTGGTCCGGCCGGCGCCGGAAAAACCACCACGCTCAACCTGATTGCCGGGATCGTGGCACCGAACCGTGGCGGCATTAGGATCGGCGGACGGGACGTGGACGGCCTCGAACCCGCCGATCGAAACGTAGCGATGGTTTTTGAGAGCTATGCGCTGTATCCGCAGATGACCGTGTTCCAAAATATGGCCTTTCCCTTGCGGAGCCCGAAACATCGCACATCGGCAAGGGAGTTGGAAGAGAGAGTAAGACGCTACGCCAAGATGATGAAGATTGATCACCTGCTTCAGCGTCCAATTCAGGCCCTCAGCAACGGGCAGCGTCAGCGCACGGCGCTTGGCCGCGCTCTGGTTCGGCAACCCGACGTATTTTTGATGGACGAGCCATTGAGTCATCTTGACGCAAAGCTGAGGCACTCCATGCGTGCCGAGTTGAAAGAAATGCGATCTCAACTCGGCACCACGACAGTTTACGTAACGCACGATTACCTGGAGGCCATGAGCCTTGGCGATCGGATCGCCGTGATCAACCTGGGTCGCCTTCAACAGGTCGGCACGCCAAAAGAAATCTATTTCACGCCTGCTTCCGTCGAGGTCGCTCGACTGTTTGGAGATCCCGAAATTAACGTGATCGGCGCCAGGCTCAGGTCTAAGCCTGACGGGCTGGCTGGACTGCAGATTCTGGGAGAAAACATACCAATCGGTGTTCCATCGGATGTGGTTTCATTGCTAAATGGCGCGGAAACTGTAAAACTTGGAGTTCGTCCATCGGACATCGAAATTGCCGAAAATAACGGCGCGGGAAACTTCCACGGGCTGGTCTATAGCTTTGAACCTTTGGGAACAAAGTCGGTCCTTACGATTGACGCAAGCGATGGTTCTCGGATTCGTGCTTTGATCGATGGACACCGCACGTTCGAGGTCGATCGGCGCATTCAATTCAGGATCGATCCCCGCTCGCTGGTCTTCTTCGAGACCGAAAAAGAGGGGTTCCTTGCGAAATCGAGGCTGAATAGGCAGGAGGCGGGCGATGGCTGAGCTGACCCTCCGGAACTTGACAAAAATTTACAACCCGGGAACTCCAGCGGCAGTCGAGCAACTAAGTCTGGAGATACGAGACGGAGAGTTTATTGCGCTGCTGGGACCTTCGGGGTGCGGCAAGTCTACAACACTCCGGATGGTGGCCGGCCTGGAAACAGTGACCTCGGGCGAGATTCTGATCGGGAAAAAAACAGTGAACCAAACCCACCCGAAGGATCGCGGCGTAGGTTTGGCCTTCGAAAATTATGCGCTCTATCCACCGCTCAGGGTGCGGGACAATCTGGCATTCAATCTCAAGGCACATGGGGTAAGCGGTCGGGAAGTCGAAAAGCGAGTTGCCGAGATCGCAAAATACCTCCATATCGGGGATCTGCTTGACCTGAAGCCAGCGGCGCTTAGTAGCGGTCAGAAACAACGCGTGAACATGGCTCGAGCGATGATCCGGCGGCCAGCAGTGCTCCTGCTGGACGAACCGCTCAGCCATCTCGATGCTCGTCTTCGTGTTCAGATGCGGACGGAAATCAAGCGTCTGCACGCCGAGCAACGATTCACGACTATCATTGTCACGCACGATCAATTGGAAGCCATGGCGTTAGCGAATAGGATTGCGGTACTCCACGACGGGAGGCTGCAACAGTTCGATACGCCGCTGGAAGTCTTCAATCATCCGGCAAACGAATTTGTCGCCGGCTTTCTCGGCGAACCGCCGATGAATATTTTTGAGGTTACAATGGACGCCGGCAGCCGGCTAGTTGTCCCTGGGACAGATTTCACGTTGCCGCTAAACGACAAGCTCCAACGGTTGTTCGGGAGTCGCGCGGGCGCGAAATTTGGGGTTCGCCCCTGGGGCGTAAAAGTTAGTTCAACGCAATCCGGCGGCAGTGTTCCTGGCACGGTTTCCGTGGTGGAAAATCTTGGGGACGAGACCCATGTCGGCGTTCGATACGGTGAGATTCTATTGATGGCGAGCATTCCTGTGACCGACCGATTTAAACCGGGAAGCAAAGTTCAGCTTACCTTCAACCAGGATGATTTGAACCTGTTCGATGCGACGACCGGAGATCGACTTTAAAAACAGATAGAGCGGCCCTACAATGACTGGAAAGAGACTAAATATATGAGTACGCCTGCGATGACTATACCTGCGACGGAAACCCGCCCTCAGAGGGCAACTGGCAGCGTGCCAAAAACAATGCGAGCAATCGTCGCCTATGCGCCGGGTGATTACCGGCTCGAGACGGTTCCAGTTCCACGAGCAGGAACCGAAGACATTATCGTGAAAGTCGAGGCCTGCGGGATCTGTGCAGGTGACATAAAATCCTACGTCGGTGCTGAATCGTTCTGGGGCGGAAACGGTCAGCCCCCGTACATCAAAGCACCGATGATTCCTGGCCACGAATTTATCGGCCACATTGTTGAGCTGGGCGAAAATGTGGCTCGTAAAGGCGAATTCAAAATCGGCGACCGGGTGATCTCTGAACAGATCGTACCTTGCTGGGAATGCCGCTTTTGCAAGCGTGGGGAATACTGGATGTGCGAGAAGCATGACGTGTACGGTTTTCAGAATAACGTCAATGGAGGTTTCGCCGAGTACATGCGCTACCCGAAGGAATCGATCAACCATCAAATCCCCGAGGAACTTCCTTTGGAAAAAGCGATCTTGGTCGAGCCATTCGCATGCTCAGCATGGTGCGTGAAAAGGGCGGATATCCAACTTGATGATTTTGTGGTGCTGGCCGGAGCCGGCACACTCGGGCTGGGAATGGTGGGTTGCGCCCGGCTGCGGAATCCTAAAAAGCTCGTTGTTCTGGATACCAAACCTGAACGGTTGGAACTCGCGAAAAAATTTGGAGCCGACATGGTCATGAACCCGTTGGAAGAAGACGTTGTCAAAAAAGTCAAAGAGATGACGGATGGCTACGGATGCGACATCTACATTGAAGCGACCGGACATCCAAACGCAGTGGTTCAAGGCCTGCAGATGATACGGAAGCTCGGCCGTTTCGTCGAGTTCAGCGTTTTTTCGCACGATGTGACGGTTGATTGGAGTATCATTTCTGATCGTAAACAGTTGGACGTGCTCGGCGTCCATCTTGGCCCTTACTGTTATCCCTTCGTGATTGATGCGATCGGCAACGGGCGCCTCCCCACCGAAGGCGTCGTCACCCATAGGCTCCCGCTTGAGGATTACGAAAGGGGATTTGAGATGATGCAAAAAGGAGAAAAATCGCTCAAGATTTTGTTGGAGCCGTAGAAATCCAGGGAAAGAGGCTTCGGACGTAGTCTCCTGAGTAACCTAGCTGGTGCATCCAGCCTGCATCGCTCGCCGAATCTCGAGACATTGGCGAGAGACGCATCTGCAGCCTCCACCACTATGAGCACGCCGACCAAAACTATTGCGATTGGCGCCGACGATGCGGCATTGGAATTAAAGGGTAAGATCGTCGATTACCTGAAATCCAAAGGAATCCCGGTAGAAGACTACGGCGTGAATCAGCCGGATCCATCGGTTCTATACCCGGATGTGGCGCTGGTTATCGCACAAGCGATAGCAGCAGGTAAACATGACCGAGGCATTCTGATGTGCGGCACCGGCATCGGCGTCGCGATCACGGCGAACAAGGTGCCCGGAATACGAGCCGCAGTATGCCATGATCCATATTCGGCAGAGCGCTCCCGCAAGAGCAACGATTGCCAGATCATGACCCTGGGCGGCCGCATCGTCGGGGAAGAACTCGCGAAGTCCCTCGTTGATACCTGGCTGGCCTCAGAATACCAGGGCGGTCGCTCTACGCCGAAGGTGCAGCGCATGAAAGAGATCGATGACCAGTTCCACAAAGTATAACGTCCCGATTCCATTCCCCCTATGCAACGAATTATTAACGACCCAAACCTTGTCGTTGAAGACATGCTCAAAGGCTTCGCCAAATGCTACAAGGACCTGGTCGTACCTTCGGAAGAAAATCCTCGGGTATTGAAATATTTTAAGGCGCCTGTTCAAGGTAAGGTCGGCGTTGTCACAGGCGGCGGCTCAGGTCACAAACCGGCCTTCGTCGGGTATGTCGGCAAAAATATGTGCGATGCAGTCGCGGTCGGGGAAGTATTTGCCTCACCATCCGCCCAGGTCTTTTTCGATGCATTCAAAGCCGCCAACGGCGGCGCGGGCATCGCCTGTTTGTACGGTAACTACGCGGGCGACAACATGAACGTGAAGATGGCAAAGCAGCTCGCGGCGATGGAAGACATCGAGGTCAAAACGGTCATCGCTAACGATGATGTTGCTTCTGCACCAAAGGAAGAGCCGCAAAAACGGAGAGGGGTTGCAGGAGAGGTCCTGATGTGGAAAGTCGGTGGAGCAAAATCGGCTCAAGGCGGCTCTCTAGACGAAGTGATACGAGTCGCTCAAAAGGCTATCGACAATGCAAGGAGCATTGGTGTGGGACTCACTTCTTGCACAATCCCGGCGGTCGGAAAACCGAACTTTTTCATCGAACCTGGAAAGATGGAGGTGGGAATCGGGCACCACGGCGAACCGGGAGTTACGGTCAGCGACCTTAAATCAGCGGACGAGATCGCAAGCCTAGCCCTCGATTACATTCTTAAGGATTTGCCATTTCAAGCAGGAGACGATGTGGTAGTATTAGTGTCCGGTCTCGGCGCAACACCTGTGATGGAGCTCTACATTGCCTTCAGCAAGGCGTATGACATTCTCGAGGCAGCGAAGATTAGAATTCACAAATCGTATGTGGGCAATTACTTTACCTCGCTCGATATGATGGGCATCAGTTTTACTTTGATGAAGGTAGACGCCGAACTCAAGGCCTTGATCGATGTAGAAGCTGAAAGTATGGGGCTCACTCAACTTTCGCACTAGTACTAGTGTACACTGGCAACGATAAGACTAACTTCCCGAATTCGCAGTGGCGTAAAGTTGTCCTGGCACAAGTTCAAAGAGTAGCCGATAACAAAAGCGTACCTGAGCGAGGTCGATGGCAAGATCGGCAATGGCGATCACGGCATTTCAAAGACTTCGCAATGAAACATGTAGAGCAAGGGTGAGCAGTGTCCAAGTGAATGAGAATTCGTTCCCCCAGCAGCGTATTTTCCGTGGCCTTCCTTTGTGCTGCGATTCTCGCTGGTGCTTCCGCCAGAGCTGAAGGCCTCAAGTTCGATTGGAAACAGGCTTCTGGATCGAAGATCGCGATCGCCTTTAACCGACACCCGTATGCAGACGCAATCATCCAGCGGTTGCCCAAGTTTAAAGAACTGACCGGCATCGATGTCTCGCAAGAAGTGACTCCCGAGGAAAACTACTTCGACAAGGTGACGACCTCATTGTCGGCAAGGACCGGCACGCCTGATGTCTTCATGACCGGTGTGTACCAAACGTGGGATTATGCGAGCTCCGGTCGCATTGAGCCTTTGGACAAATATCTCGATGATGCTGCCTTGACCAGTCCTGACTATAACCCAAAAGATATATTCGAAAGTATATTCAATGGGGGGAAATGGGATCTCAAACCAGGAGATCCTACCGGCACGGGTAATCTGTACTCGCTTCCGCTTGGATTTGAGCTGTATTGCCTCGCGTACAACAAAGGGTATTTCGACGAGAAGGGATTGAAGCCGCCGGAAACTTTGGACGAGCTCATTGAGCTGTCCGCAAAACTGAAGGGTTGGAACGGTCCCGGATCGTACGGTGTCGCCGTTCGGGGCACTCGAAGCTGGGCCACGATTTATCCCGGATACCTATCGACGTTTAGCTCCGCCGGAGCTAAGGATTTTGTGATCAAAAATGGTAAGCTGGTTTCCGCACTCGATTCTCCCGAAGCGATCGCAGTGACGGCAAAGTTTACTAAAATGATCAAGGACGGAGGTCCGCCTGCGTGGTCGAACTACACTTGGTACCAGTGCGGGGCCGACCTTGGCGCCGGCAAGGCGGCGATCTTATATGACGCGGATATCAACGGGTATTTCCAAAACGTACCCGGTAGCACCAATCAAACCGGCAATATCGCGTTCTCACCGCCGCCCGTCGTCAAAGCGGGTGACGCGCCACAGTCCAACGAATGGGCTTGGCAACTGGCGATGAATAGCGCCTCAAAGAAGAAGAAGGCGACGTGGCTGTTCATCCAGTATTTCACCGGACCGGAGTTTGAGCTCTGGGCGGCGCTAAACGCCAAAATGGTCGATCCGGCGCGGAAGTCGATCTGGGAAAACAACCAATTCAAAGACAAATTATCCAAAGTCGTTGGGTATGCCGATACATTCCAGAAGACAATTCCCAATTCCGGCATCAAATTCACCCCTCAGCCGTACGTCATTCAATCAACGACTGAGTGGGCTGGCACTCTGCGGCAGATTGTGCTTTCAGGCGCAAACCCGGAGATAGCGATGAAAGACCTCGCTAAGCGGATTACGCGCGACACTTCGAAGTTAAAGTTGAGCGACTCAGAAGAGAAGAGTGGCGGGCAGAAGCAATTGGCAAGGTAAGCGAAATTCTCAAGCCAGAAATGATGGGCATTAGCCTTACCCTGATGAAGTTAGACGACGAACTCAAAGCCTTGATTGTAGAAGCAGAAAGCATGAGATTAACTCAACTTTCGGACTAGCGACTGTATGGCTAACTTTCCGAATTCCCAAGGTCGTAAAGTGGTGCTGGCACAAGTGCAGACGATACTCGATAACAAAGCCTACCTGAGCGACATCGATGGAAAAATCGGCGATGGCGATCACGGAATTAACATGGCGAAAGGATTCAATCTTATCAAAGATCGCCTGGGCGACAAGGAGGTCTCACTGAGCGAGGGGCTCGGTTTAATGGGTAAAACCTTGATGACGGAGATCGGTGGATCGATGGGACCTATTTACGGCACCTTCTTTATTCAGATGAGTCTAAAGTCAAAGGATAAACCTGAGACAGATGCTGGGCTTTTCGGTGAGATGCTCAAGGCGGCGCGCGATGGACTCGAGGATCTGGGGGGAGCAAAAGTGGGCGATAAAACTCTCATGGACGCTGTGATTCCGGCGCAGGAGAGCTATCAACAAGCGGTCGATGCTGGGGCATCGCTTCGAGACGCGCTAAAGAAGATGGCCGCCGCCGCGGAAAAAGGGCGGGATTCGACAGTCGATCTGGTGGCGAAAATTGGCCGTTCTGCGCGGCTTGGGGAACGTTCGCGAGGCGTTCTCGACGCCGGCGCCACTTCCGCCACACTCATCTTGCAGACGTTTGCCAAAGTGCTTTCAGAGTAGCGCAAGGAAACACAGATTATACATTTTCGCAGAGGAATCGAGGAGTGAAGCCTCGGAGCGAACTGGGTTAACCTGAACAAATCCGGAATTCAGTTAACTGGTATTCCGGTGGGAACGCCATCGGGCTGCACCGAAAAGATCCCAAAGGACACTGGGTCCATTGCCAAGCGTCCGCTCTGGAGCGTAGCACCCTGGACTAGTAATGGGGAAGCGTCCTTCAAGCCGGTAATCTGGAGCAGGCATGCATGCGCAGCGGGATTGACGGCTATGATTATTTGCTCGCTATCCGCGGAGCGCAGATAAACAAACGGGTAACTATTTTTTTCCGCGTAGATCGGCTTGAAACCTGTGTTGTTTGCCAGCGCAGGATGGTTACGACGTAGACTTAGCAGAGCTCGGGTAAAGTTGAGCATAGACCCCGGATTTTTCTCTTCAGTGGCGACGTCAGGACGTGAGGTACACGGATCGATCGGAAGATAAAGTTGCTCAACCGGCGCGGTCGAAAATCCCGCGTTTTTCTCCTTGGACCATTGCATCGGAGTTCTGGAACCGCAGCGTGAAAGTGTTCCGAGAGTGCCCCCTTCCTTATCTGGTGCTGAATCAACAAAACTCATCCCGATCTCGTCGCCATAGTAGATGAAAGGGACTCCGGGCATCGTCAATAGCATTGCGAATATGGTGCGTACCTCTTGTTCCGCCCGCCCATAGGTGGGGCGCGGAATATCGTGATTGCCGGTCGGCATTGCGATGTAACCGGCAGAATTCGTTACGCTATAGTTCCTGAGGTAGTTGTCGACGAAAGCTTTGATGTCGCCTCCGCCGGCCCGCTCGAAAAAGGCGTGCGGCTCGCGAGCGGCACCGTTCGGCCGCGAATTCGGACCGAGCAGCTTCTGATAGGCCAACTCGCCAGACTGGATCAAAAAATCGACATGGAAGCCGGCGGGAATGGCTGCTGCAGGATTGCTCCATTCGGAGATGAGGACAGCTTCGGGATATTCTTTGTCGAGCCAGGACCGATAATAATGCCAAAGCGCATTGATCCCTTTCCCATCAGGATCAGCGCGGATCAGCGAGTACGCCATATCCACGCGGAAACCATCAGCACCGAGGTCCAGCCAGAATTTCATTATCTTCTTAAGCTCTTCACGTACAGCCACACAGGCAGGATCAGTGGTGGGAAGTTGCCAGGGTTCCTTCGCATCTGGCCGAGCATAGCCGTAGTTGAGGGCAGGTTGGAATGCAAAGAAGTTGGGCAAGTAACGATCCGCCCGATTATGTTCGCCGGGAAATGGTTGGGAACCCGGAATATTCCTGTCCGCCGGTGTCCAAATATACCAGTTTGAAAAACGGTTGGGGCGGTCGAGAGCGGATTGTTGAAACCACGGATTTGCAATCGAGGTATGTCCGGCCACGAGGTCCAGACAAACGTGCATTCCCCGTTTGTGGGCCTCGGCACAAAGATTTTGCAAATCTTCGTTCGTGCCGTAACGGGAGGCGACTTTATAAAAATCCGCTACATCATAGCCCGCGTCGCCAAACGGTGATTCATAGATGGGATTGATCCAAAGCGCGTTGCACCCGACGGATTGGATGTAACCAAGCTTGGCCGTGATTCCCAGCAGATCACCGATTCCGTCGCCGTTCGTGTCAAAATAGCTTTGGGGATAGACCTGATAAAACACAGCCGCCTGGAGCCACTTCGGCCCTGGAGGAACCTCGGAATCGATCGAGGCAACAGCTTGAATCGCAAAACAAACTATTGCGAGCAAGGGCCAGGATTTGAAACTTGGTTTGCGCATTCCTGTTTCTATCGGAGACTCCCGAATCTATCACGGATGCTGTAGGGATTCCTATATCGCTCAAGAGCAAACCAAGGCTCCCAGATCGTCCCCATTTTCGGACGGGTCACTGCAAGATCTGCTACTCAGCGGACGCTGCGCGGATTTTTGGCGAGGAGCTTGAAGTCTCCGGCGAGCTCAAAGCAGATAGCCACGAACGATTTCAAGAGCCCCGATGGATGGCTTCACATTCTGACGAACGGGGTGATTGGTTGACCCGCAGAAGAGATAGGTTGTTGCCACTGGAGTTTGTGGGGCTGTGGAAGTGTTGACCCGCGCTTTGCGAAGAGCCGGCGCCGATAAGGGTCAATTGATTTGGTTTGTGCAGGGCTTTTCATTTGACGCTGTCAACAGGATAATCCTGATGCAAGCCGGTGCAGTTTCAGTTCGTATCGGAAGAGTGGCGGAGGTATTATCAATCCATGGCCCGTGCATCCCAAGCCTCGCCTGGTTCTCTCCAAGTCGCGTCCTTTTTGGACCATTTCAGTTTTCCCCGGCCATTGGTCTGGGGATACGTGGGTTTGCTGCTGTTCATGATGGGCGACGGGGTGGAATCAGGGTATCTGGCGCACTTCCTTCATGGGGAAGGAATTTCACAAGAAAAAATCGCGTTAATGTTCACGGTCTATGGCGCGCTCGCGACGATGGGGGCCCGTTATTCCGGCGCTTTATCCGATATCTGGGGACCACGTCGAGTGATGTGGATCGGTCTTTTGGCCTGGACCATATTCCAGGTCGTCTTTCTGGGCTTCTCTCTCCCGGCGCGCAATTTTCCTACAATGCTAGTGAGTTATGGGCTGCGGGGCTTTGGTTATCCGTTATTCGCCTACGGATTTCTCGTTCTAATCACCACCGCCACGCCGGCGAAACGGCTTGGGTCAGCGGTGGGATGGTTTTGGTTCGCTTTCAGCGCGGGGCTGCCGACCCTAGGCTCTCTGTTTGCTAGTGTTCTCATTCCTTACGTCGGCCAGTATGTCACTTTCTGGTGTTCGCTGGCGATGGTGATTGCCGGCGGTGGCATCGCTCTTTTGGGATTGCCAAGAAGAGCTCTGCTAGGGACCGGGGGCGAGATGGAAAACAAGACGCGCGGTTCACTTTTTTCCAGCGTCACCATTGCCTGGGAGAAACCGAAGACAGCGATCGGCTGTGTGGTACGCATGATCAATACCGCCCCGCAATTTGGTTTCTTAGTGTTTTTGCCAACCTTCTTCACGACCGTTGTCGGGTTGTACCTTAGCCAATGGCTGCAGCTGCTTAGTTACATGTTCCTGAGCAACATCATCGCGAACCTTTTGTCGGGAATAGTTGGAGATAAACTCGGTTGGCGGCGGACGGTCGCTTACGTTGGAGGGATCGGCTGCACGATCACAACACTTCTGCTTTATTACGTGCCGTCTGCACACCGGGGAAATTTCGCGTTGGCCGTTCTGGTGGCCGTTCTTTACGGGGCAACTCTCGCCGGCTACGTCCCTCTTTCCGCCATCATGCCGCTCTTGGCCCCCGAAAACAAGGGTGCCGCCATTTCGATGCTAAACCTCGGGGCAGGTGCAAGCGCTATGCTTGGTCCGGCGATCGTCGCCTTGTTCATTGGACCGCTCGGGGTGGAGGGCGTGATGTGGATCTTTGCGGGACTTTATGCGATCAGCGCGGTTCTCTCTTTGTTCCTCACAATGCCGGATGAAGTTGAACATGGGACTCTGGGGTGGAGCGGGATCGGCGAGGCGGCATTCGGTTCCTCGGCGTTCGGCACGTCGGCATCCCTGCTGGCGCATCCACCGGCAATGGCCGCCCTCGCGGGCCGGAATGACATCGAATTAGTGCTATTCGACCTTGGCGGGACAATTTATGACGACTCAACTTACACCCGGGCATTGCTGCGGGCCGTTCATGACATCAATCCGAGCGTCCAAGAAGATGAATTCTGGGCCGTCTACGATGAGGAACGGATGCGCGCTTCTGGCTCATTGCGCACCGCTATCGCGAATCATTTTGTTCCCAATCGGGATCGCGAGAGGTTGACGACCCTCGCGCGGCGGTATTGGGAATACCCGGCTTCCGCCCTTTATCCGGACGTGAAACCCGCGCTCAAAGCGCTGGCAGCCCAATTCAAGTTGGGGCTCGTGGCAAACTCAGGCGAGGCAGCGCTCAGGGCACTGCGCAGGGACGGATTACACGAGCTTTTCTACGTGATTGCTTTGGCAGAGATTGTTGGAATTGAAAAACCCGATGAGAAACTCTTTCAATACGCTCTTGACAAAGCCGGTATTCAGGGGAGTCGCACGGTACACGTCGGCAATCGGCTCGACAGCGATATCCGACCCGCCAAGAAGCTCGGG
>JAFAQT010000063.1 GCA_019246215.1 Verrucomicrobiota bacterium | reverse complement strand
AAGCGCGGAGGCCTGGCTGGGTTCATCGATGTCGAGCACGCCCTGGATCCGCAATATGCAAGACGCCTCGGGGTCAACTTGGATGACCTCCTCGTCTCACAACCTAGTTCTGGAGAAGAAGCGTTGCGCATCTGCGAAACCTTAGTTCGCTCCAACGCTCTCGATGTGATTGTCATCGACTCCGTTGCCGCCTTAGTCACCAAAGCTGAACTGGAGGGCGAAATCGGTGACGCCACCGTTGGAGCGCAGGCGCGGCTGATGAGCGCTGCGCTTCGAAAATTGACCGCCCTTATCTCCAAAGCACGAACCACCTGTATTTTCACTAACCAAATCCGGGAGAAAATTGGAGTTATGTTCGGCAATCCGGAGACTACACCGGGCGGAAAAGCCCTGAAGTTCTATGCCAGCGTTCGAATCGACATCCGCCGAATTAGCGCGATCAAACAGACCGACGGCGTTGTGATCGGCAATCGGACCAAAGTCAAGGTGGTCAAAAACAAAGTCGCTCCTCCTTTCACAGAAGCGGAATTTGACATTATGTATAATGAAGGGATCTCGAACGTCGGCGCGCTATTGGATCTCGCCCTGGAGAAAAATATCCTTGAGAAACGCGGTTCCTGGATCTCGTACAAAGGACAGCAGTTGGCGCAAGGAAGAGATGCCGCGAAAGAGGCGCTTCGGGCCGATCAATCTCTATACGACGATATCGAAGTTACCGTGAAAGCCGCTCTCGACGAAGACGGTTTCAGGCGCAGGTAATTATAATTTTTTTTCGCGCCCGAGCTGAACATTCAAAACTGGCGGGCGCTTAACCGAAAAACAGGGTTGCGCCTCGCTTTCTTTGGTCTTATAACTCCGCCTTTGGATCAAACGCGCGGTTAGCTCAGTGGTAGAGCACTACCTTGACACGGTAGGGGTCACTGGTTCGAACCCAGTATCGCGCAAACCTTCGTAGCTCGAAGGAGCCCAACAAACAGGTTATCCAGAACGATGACCTGGAATCGCCTGGATAATGCTGCTGGCGCTCCCTTTGTCTCCAAGATGCGACCTTGAAGATCTGGTGCACGAGCCTTGTGAGATTTCTGGAGAGCATTCTTGTCTTTAACGTGATCCCGACCAAATGTAATCGGTCCGATCCATTGTTGGAATAGGACAAAATCACCTCCAGCCTGATCACCATTACTCTGACTTATTGAATCACCACACGCCTTTGAAAATCTGAGATGAAAAACGTGAATCACCTATCCAAACCAACTCAAAGGCAGCACTCTTTGGAGGGACTCCATGGTACGGTGAAGGTTCCGCCGCGATCCGCTCGTTCATGGCGACAGTATCTCGCGTTCGCCGGACCCGCCATGCTCATCAGCGTGGGTTACATGGACCCCGGAAACTGGTCCACAGACTTGAGTGCCGGAGCCGGGTTCAAATACGGCCTGCTCTTTATCGTAGGTTTCTCGAGCCTCATGGCGATCTTCCTGCAGGTAATTTCCGCCAGACTCGGCGTGGTGACCGGCAGAGACTTGGCCCAATGCTGCCGCGACCATCTCCCTGGTTGGACCCGGTGGCCGAATTACCTCAGTTGCGAAATCGCCATCGTCGCCTGCGACTTGGCCGAGGTGCTAGGTAGCGCAGTCGCTATCCACCTCCTATTCCCGCGCATTTCCCTCTTCACAGCAGTCATCATCACCGCGTTCGACGTGGTCCTGCTCCTGTCGCTTCAACGGATGGGAATGAGGTTGATTGAGGCAGTGATCGTCGTCCTGATCGGAACGATTGGAATCTGCTATTTCATCGAAATCTTCGTACTACCTCAGACTAAACCCAATCTGCTTGAAGTAGCTTCGGCGACGGTCGCACCGAATCTGGCAGCTTTCATTAAAAACAAAGATATGGTTTACATCGCTATCGGCATCGTCGGAGCCACAGTGATGCCTCACAATTTGTACCTGCATTCCGCACTGGTTCAATCGAGAAAACTGCAAGCCGACGATGAATCGGTGCGCCGCGCGATCAAGTTCAATACACTCGATTCCGTTATCGCCCTGTCGTTTGCGTTTTTTGTCAATGCCGCCATCCTCGTACTAGCGGCGCTTCTCTTTTTCGGCAAGGACAAGATGACGCTGCCTGGCGGCAAGGAGGTGATCTTCAACGCGGATGCGGACTGGATACAGGTGGCTTACCTCACCCTGTCTCCGTTGCTTGGCGTTGCTGCAGCAAGTCTTCTTTTTGCCTTGGCGCTCCTTGCCAGCGGGCAGAGCAGCACGATCACAGGGACGCTGGCGGGGCAGGTCGTGATGGAGGGATTCATGGATTGGAAAATCCGACCCTGGCTGCGCCGGTTGATCACCCGACTGGCAGCCATCGTACCAGCGATCTTCCTCATCGGCCTGCGCGGTGACAGCGATGTGAACGGACTATTGAATCTCAGCCAGGTGGTCCTCGCCATCCAGTTGCCGCTCGCTATGTTTCCGCTGCTTTGGCTCACCGGCTCCCACAAGCTCATGGGATCTTATCGCAACGGCCTTTTCCTTGCCATCGCTGGCTGGACCTCCTGCTTGCTCATCACCGCGCTTGACATTTATGGCTTGCCGGGGGCGATCCACGACGCAATAGCTGTATTCGCGCCCCATTGAAAGATGTCTAGGGTTATGTACAAAAAGATTCTTGTTGCCCTTGATGCAACCACGGCTGATCAAACAATTTTGGAACATGTGACCAAGCTGGCGCTTACTTTCGACAGTTCGTTGGTGCTCCTGCACGTGGCCGATGGTTGGGCTGCCCGCCTGTTTGGCGCCGACGCCGTCAGTCCTGAAATTCAGCACGACAAATGGTATCTGGAATCAGTCGTGTCCCGGCTCGCGGCGGAGGGTATCCAGGTCGAAGCGGAGCTGGCTTACGGCGAACCTGCGGATCAGATCATTCGATGGACCGAAAGTCGGGACTGTGATCTTGTGGCTATGTCCACCCATGGCCACCGTTTTATCAGTGATCTGCTTTATGGTAGCACCGCAGATAATGTGCGCCATCATGTCAACGTGCCGGTGCTCATGCTCAAAGCGACGCATCCATCCGCCAATTTGTAACTGATGCTTGTGCAACCCCCCGGCGATTGAGCTGAGTCACTGTGTGCTCGCGAACTTCGCCAGACCCTTGCTACTTTATTGTTTGAGACCTGCTTATATCTACTGGTCGCACCCATTCTGAACATCGGGGCTCCGGAAAGTCGAACCCATTCAGGAGAAGGACCGATGCCGGTGGCAAACCGCCTGGGGTTGCGCCGATTCCCGCGTCATGGGAGATTCGCTTACATCATTTCCTGAATGCCAAAAAGGATCTTCATATCTCATGACTTTGGAGGCACCCCGGAAGCTGTTCGGTTGATGGAAATACTTAAAACCGCTGGCGGCTCTGAGTTTAGGTTTTTCCTAGCTTCGGATTCGAATTCTCTGATCTCTGGCGAGGTGTGGTTGCAGCGTATCCTCGAAGAATTATGGATCTCCGATGAACTGATTGTCCTGATCACATCGCGCGAGACTTTTGCAAGGCCCTGGGTCAATTTCCAGATCGGCGTCTTCGTTGGACGAAAACGCCACCCTAAAATCTTTGTGTTTGGCGCGATCCTTCCTTGGAAAGAAATCCCCCGGCCGATAGCAGATTTCCAACTGACAGACACAGGTAAAACGGACCGGTGGATCAACGATCTTAAGGACATCGGAATCGTCCTAGACGAACAAACTCAGAAGGAATTGGCAGCCCTCTTTCGGCAGGAACCAGGCGTTTTCATGGCCGATTCGCCGTTTTCACCAGGCGGTCCCTAGAAAATACGCACCTTCTCTGCATCTTCTTCCGAAAACGAGCAATCGATCCGAAACTTATTTGAGAGTCCCTCATCAATTGCAAAAAGACACTTTCAGATATCAGAAAACCTATGAGCACCGTTACCATGGCATTGCTGGTGAAATTAAACGCCAAACCCGGCAAGGAGAGCGAAGTTGAAGTCTTCCTGCGCACTGCCCTGCCGCTCGTGCAAGAGGAGCCAGACACAATCGCGTGGTTCGCGATCCGCATGGGACCGTCAACGTTCGGCATCGTCGACGCGTTCCCCGACGACTCCGGGAGGCAGGCCCATCTCTCGGGCAAGGTGGCGGCGGCGCTGATGGCGAAAGCACCGGAGCTTTTCGCCACGCCGCCAGAGATCGAGAAAGCGGAGGTCCTCGCCGCCAAACTTCCGTAAGCAGCTCAAATTCCCGCCGTCAACTCCAGGACACGCTCTTTCGCGAGATCCAATTTCGCAGTGTCCTTGCCGACTCCACGGGCCATTTCCGGGCGCCCTCCCCCTTTTCCTCCGAGGATCCCGGCGAGTTCCTGAACAATTTTTCCAGCCTGAATCCTTCCAATTAGAGAAGGATCAACTATCACCAAGAATTGGATCTGTTCGGCGCCTTTGCCGAACAAAACAGCGATTCCGGCAAATCCTTTCCTTTTGAGCAAGTTCGCCACGGACTGGAGTTGATCCGCCGTGGCCCCGTCGATGGCGTGCACTAGAACCCGCTCAGCTGCGGAAAGCTTCGCCACCACTTCCTCCGCTTCACGCTGCAGGATTTCTGCGCGCTCCTTTTCCAGCTCTTTTTTCAAATCCAGCAATTCACGATTGAGTTGCTCGATCTTCATCGACCTTTGATCCAACTGCGTTTGCAGATGACGGAAGGCAACCAGCCCCGACAACGCTTCCAGTCGGCGGACGCCGGCCGAAATGGCGCCTTCGCTGACAATTTTGAAGACTCCAAGCTGCCCGGTCCGCAGCACGTGCGTGCCGCCGCATAACTCCATGGAGTAACCATCCAACTCCCCTGGATTGCCTCCAATCTGTACAACGCGAACTGTCGCACCATATTTCTCCCCAAAAAATTGCATAATATCGTTTCGAAGTTGAACCTCACCGTACGGAACTTCGACCCAACTGACCTGATCATTCGCAACGATGCGACCATTGATCAACTCCTCAATGTCTCGCAGCTGCTGCGGTGTAATCGGACGACTATTGAAATCAAATCGCAGATGCTCCGGACCGACGAATGAACCCTTTTGACTAACTTCCTTGCTTACGACTTCATGCAAGGCCCAGTGAAGCAGATGGGTAGCAGTGTGATGAGCCTCGATCATGCGACGCCTCGGGCCGTTTACCCTTAAGAGAACTTCCGCGGGAGTATTAACATCGAGCGGTCCCGCCAGCTTCAGGTAAAATGTTCGTCCCTGCTTAGTCACACCCTGAACCGGTGTAATTTTGTTATCCTGAAAAACAAGCTCGCCTGTATCGCTCACCTGTCCTCCCATCTCGGCATAGAGAGGCGACCGGTCCACAATCGCAAATGTCTGTTTCTCTCGGCCGATAATCTCGACCAGCTGGGCTTTCGCTTCATCGTGATCAAAACCGACAAACTCCGTGGTCACAGTTTCTTCCACCGCCGTAACGACTTCCTTCTCCTGCGCCGCGCGTGACCGTTGCCGCTGCTCCTCCATCATCTTTTCAACTGACCCGAGATCGAGCGACAATCCGCGTTCTCGAGCTAACACTTCCGTCAGGTCGAGCGGAAATCCATAGGTGTCATAGAGCCTGAAAGCGGCTTCTGCAGGAAATATATGGCTGGTTCGTTTGTTATACTCTTCCTCGAACATACGCAAGCCGCGGTCTAGCGTATGATTGAAAAGGGTTTCCTCGCGATCCAACACGTCCATTACGTGTTCTTTCTGGGTTGTGAGCTCAGGAAAAGTCGACCCAAACTTATCAACGATCGTGGGAACCAGTTTACTGAGGAATCCATTTGAGCCGAACCCTAAATGACGGCCAAACATTATCGCCCGGCGAAGGATGCGTCTGAGTACATAATTGCGATCTGTGTTGCCCGGAATAATTCCATCCGTAATGGCGAACGACAGCGTTCGAATATGATCCGCCACCACCCGGAAGGCGATGTCAACTTTTTCCTGTTCAGACAGATTCGAACGGGAGTCGGGCACCGTGTTCCGATACGATTTGCCGCTCAGCCCCGAGATTTTTTGGAAGATCGGGCGGAAGACGTCGCTCTGGTAATTTGAGATTCTGCCGCTGAAATCGCGAAAACCGCCGGTGCATTCAATAATGCCGGCAACTCTTTCGAAGCCCAGTCCAGTATCCACGTGCCTAGCCGGCAAGGGCGAAAATCCGCCATCCGCGTTGGCATTAAGCTGAATAAAAACCAAGTTCCAGATTTCCATGCACAACGCATTCCCCTGGTTGACCAATCTCCCCTGTGTATCCCCTCCTGCGGTCAGGTCAACGTGGATCTCGGAACACGGACCGCAAGGCCCTGTATCGCCCATCATCCAGAAATTGTCTTTTCGATTGCCGTTAACCACGTGGATCTTCGGATCGAGGCCTGCTTCCGCAAAAGCGGCGGTCCAATACTTGCAAGCCTCCTCGTCAAATTCAGCCGGATCATCGACTCCAGGCTTGTAGACAGTGGCATAGAGCCGTTCCGGAGGAAATTTCCAATGTTGAACTAGGAGCTCCCAGGCCCACTCGATCGCCTCTTTCTTAAAGTAGTCCCCAAAACTCCAATTGCCGAGCATTTCGAAAAACGTGTGGTGGTAAGTATCGAAACCAACATCGTCAAGATCGTTGTGCTTGCCGCCGGCTCGGATGCATTTCTGGGTATCGGCGGCCCGTGGCGGCGTGAAGGCCGGTCTTTCCTGGCCGAGAAAATATGGCACAAACTGGTTCATGCCCGCATTGGTAAACAGCAGATTCGGAGTGTTTGGGAGCAAGCTCGCAGAAGGCACAATGGTGTGCTGTTTACCTCGGAAAAAATCCAGGAATGACTGCCTGATCTCGGATGCCTTCATGGTAGAGGGGCCTGTGCTGAGTCGCGAAAGATGCGCGAAAAACGGCAGCTGCTCAAGTGAGATGCTGAAAACGGACTGCCAAGGCGGACCCTCCTCGGAGGTTGCTCGGCTTCAAAGATGCACAGCAGGACGCTGCGTCTATCCGTGGATATCTGGAAACTCTTCAAAGGGATTGTAGACCTGGATCCCGTAATACCAGACCTGATAGCCGCGAAGACGTCCTTGGATCGTGGACCTGCCAAAGATCTGTCGAACGTCTGCCTGAGAGGTCACCCCTTGCACCAGAGCTTCCAGCCGCCGTCTTTGCTCGTTTTCAGGCCTGATTGTATAAATGTAGACCGGAGCAAATGCCACTCTGCCGTTGGTGTCAAAGGGGATGGCAATCGCGTCTGTTCCATTTCCGTGGGTGAACATCCTGGGCTCCGCAACAGGGGCGCGTGCCAGCCCCCACCTCCACCATTTCCCGGAATCAGAGGGAACAATGTAGTACCCTCGATGCTTCCCGACAGAGACAAAGTCCGGGTCGCTTGAAACCCAGGGAATGACTCCCCCAAAACAACAAGCCGGTGAAAAGCCCAGCAAAGCAATGAGGGCTATCCATCGTTTCATAGGTTTCGATCCTTGTGGCATAAGACGATTCCTTCCGAGCGAATATTCTGTCCCCTGCTCCGGGAGGCTCAACTCAGGCTGACTTCTCTGCCGCTCAAGCTCGACTCATAAATCCCATCCAACATTTCCATGAGCAGCACGGCCTGGACAGAGCTGTTCACTGCAGCTTCTTCGCCGTGGATTGCGCGGAGAAAATTTTGCATCTGGGAAACAAACTCGTGCACAACAGGTTGAAACGGCAACTCACTATCCACCAGTTTTCCATCCTTATCTTCAAATAGCGACAAAGGTGGAATCCTGACCGATGGATGCAGTTGGAGCGTGTCCACGATGCGGATTGATCCTTTCGGTCCGAAAAGCGTCGTACTAAATAGTTCGGGCGTGCCCCATTTGCCCATTGGAATGTCGTCCGTCAGATTTGCCGCCCAGGAAACCTCAAATAAGACGGAAGCCCCATTCTCGAACCGGATCATCCCGCAGGCGCTGTCTTCCACATCAAATACCGCCGCTTTCACGAGCTGAGGAAATTTTTGATAAGTCTGCGCTGAGACCGTTTTCGGTTTGGGGTTCCCCATCAAGTACCAAGCGGCATCTATGGCATGCACTCCGAGATCGATCAGCGCACCCCCCCCTGCTCGTGATCGATCCGTGAACCATCCACCAATGCCTCCCGGGGTCCCCCGGGCTCGCACCCACATGGTTTTGGCAAAATAAATCTCACCGAGACGCCTTTCCGCAACAGCTCTCCGCGCCGCTTGCACCGCACCGGAAAAACGCATCTGGCGGCCAAAAAAATAAATCAGCCCTCGTTTCTCGGCTTCTGCGTGCAATTGGCGCATCTGCTCGGCGTTCAATGTCGGCGGCTTCTCGCACAGCACATGTTTACCGGCCTGTAAAGCTTTCAGGGTCCCAGAAAAATGGAGCGCATTCGGCAAACTCACAATGACCGCATCGAGTTCAGGATCGCCCAGCATTTCATCGTAGCTGCCGAAAACCCTTTCCGGGAAATACTTTGCCGCAAATTTCGCCCGCCGTTCTTCGTTGAGGTCACAGGCCGCGTACAAACGTCCGAGATCGGACCCCTGAACTCCTTCTGCGTGCCGCTCACCCGGCCAACCCAGGCCGACGATACCAACGTCGTATTTGTCCATGGTTCGCTGAAAAGGAATAGCGAAAAGAGTCGTGATGCAAACAACCATCGGATCTATCCCGCAGTGCGCCCAAGTTCATAGCGCGAAACTCAACCCGATTTCCGACTGCGAGATTTGCGCTAAGGTGCTCAATTTTCGACCCGGCGCGGCAACCGCCAAGATCGACCGGCGCGGTCGCGTACGGTGGTTGGCCGACGGCACCAATTTCGTAAACCTCGCCAACAACCGACCGAGGCCAATCTGTGATGTACTCCTCAGTATCCTGCCTGTTCATCATCTGGCCACCGTGCAGATTCTTTTCCGAGATCGCCTCGTCTTTGGCGGTTCGCGAACTGGAAAGATTCTGCTTGATCTTTCCTAGTGCTCATTCTCCCTCGTTCGCTTGATCTCGTCGACAGCGGCGACGGCCAGATAACAGACCGGAATGGTCAAAAACTCCCCGAGAAATTCGTTTGCATCTCTTGTGGTTTTTTCCGTCGTTAACCAACCATCTTGGGTCGCTCCGCTCACTATGTAACCTGCCGCGTCTTCGGACAATCGGGACAATTTGGCCGTCAGTGCTCGCGTGAGCGGACTGCCGCTTTCTTGAAAATGACTGAGCCTCATTTGGATATCAGCTACGGTTTTCTGCAGACGTTTGGACACATACGCCACACTGTTGCCTTTCTCAGGCATGCCCGAAGCCAGGGTCTCGAACTCAGAAGAGTACTTTATTCCCTGCGCCTTTCCAGATTCGGTATCCATTAGCGCTCGAACAAGCATTTCGCTGCTCGAAATGATCAAAAAATCTCCATGCCGCGCCAGAGTCGGCGTCAGATAGGTCATCACTTCGGGACCTTCCAGGACGCGCAGGCGAAGATCCGGTTCGTCCAGTTTTGCGACCTTTGAACTCGTGGCCAACAGCACGTCCAGTCGATCGAACAGCTTGTCGTTTCTGACCTTCCATACCAACGCAGCGGCCGGTTCGGGCATCGCATACTGCTCATTGCCCAAGGGGATTTTAACCATTGTCTTTCGGTTGAAGGTCACAATGACGCCAACCTGGTCGCCCAACGAGCCGAGCAAATCGTCGAGATCCAGTCCGGTGAAGGCCTGTACCTGCTGCGAAAAAAGTTGCTGCCATTTCGTCACCTCCGGGATCTCCGAGCCGGCCAATTCTTTGGAGACGGCCTTCCAGAGCAAACCAAGATCGAAATCAAAAATTGCGAATCCCTCGGTGTTTTCAGGGATCATTTTAATAAACGGGAAAACGTGCGGCGCTTTCCCTAATGAGTCCCACAAAAATCCGGAGCGCTCGGGAAGGTAGGCATACGCTTTATTAAGAAAAAGACCCGGCCCGATTTCCCGCGAACTTACTCCAAACGCTTTCACTTGGGGTAGGCCACTGTTGAGAATCAAGCGAAATCCAAGATCGAAATTCTTCCGCAAGCCGTTTTTCTCATTTTGTGACAGACTTGGGTCTGCCACGGCCATCTCCCGGATAGATTCCAATTTCTTCTCTAATGCTCTCCAAGTTTTTTCCGCGTTGAAATAGAGATAAAGAAGACCGTCTGTATCGAGGTTTACTGCGACGTGCTGGTACGCTGGATTTTCGGATAACGGTCCGCCCAGATCCTTTGCGGTTCCCGGTTCCTTCAGACCCGAGTCATTTTGTGTCAGCTGGGATTGGGGCGCCGGGGATTCTTCTGCGTGCGAAAGAAGTGGCGATTCGGTGAGAGATACGGCGAAAAAGTAAGTTGCGAACAAAGTGCGAGTGAATTTTTTATTCATATCAACCATATTAACCATAGCAGTTCGCCCGTCGAAAGCGAGCATCACGGTGCGGCCAGGGAAAAACAATTTTTGATTGGATGTCCGGCCGCGCAGTTGGATAACAAGCGAATGGCTACTGTTCCTGTCACCATCGAAGAACTGAAACGGCAAACCGGTTCGGAATATTCTGGCGGCTCGGTGCATGCTCAGATCGATGAAGTCGCCACCAGACGAACCAAGGATCAAAAAACGTATCTCGAAATTCTTTTGCGCGATGGAACAGCCAGTTTCCCGTTGCGAGTCTGGAGCGACCATCCTTCCCGCGGGTTTTGTTCCGAGCTCCGAAACGGGGATTTTGTTGAGGTTCAGGGTGATTTTATTGTCACCCCAGCTTTCGGACTCGAGGCCAGGAATTGGAACGTGCGTATTTTGACGGCTGCGGAAAAGGACGAGCTGCTGACTGGACCGCCAGAGGTTCAAAAAAAGCAGAGCGTAGACTATTCAGCGATTGAATCATTTATTGCATCGATAAGGGATCCTCGCCTGCGGGAACTATCGCTCTTGTTTCTCCGCGAATTTGAGGACCGTCTGCGGCGAGCCGCAGGCGCGAGGAGGTATCATCACGCCAGACGTGGCGGATTGGTGGAACACATCGCGCAAATGATGCGTGCATGCGATGCCTTGGCCGCAATCTACACGGCCCTGAACCGGGACCTTCTCTTGACCGGAATTCTTTTTCACGACTCAGGCAAACTTTGGGAAAACTGTTTTCCGAAAGAAAGCTTTATCATGCCGCACGATTTCCGGGCGGAACTCGTCGGTCATGTATCTATGGGCGTCGAACTCGTAAACCGGCTCTGGCACAGGTTGAAAGAAGGTGCGGAGTTCTCTTCCTGGAATGTGCTTTCTCCGGACTCGGATCTGGTCCGGCTCCATTTGCTTCATCTTGTAGCGTCTCATCACGGTGAAAAACAATTCGGTTCTCCCGTCGAACCCAAAACGCCCGAGGCGATGACTCTCCACTTGATTGACAACCTGGATGCGAAGTTGGAAATGATGTCGAGCAATTACCAGCTCGGGAAAAGGCTGGGTCCGGAAGTTATCGAAAGGATCCGTCCGCTTCCGGCTAATCTCGTAGCTGCCCTCCCCGCTTTCTCCGAGGAGGCCTAAGGTAAGCGGCACAAAACAAAACGATTTCAATGATGTCTACCGAGGCCTGCGTTCCAGGACCTTCCTTGGCCCTCCGGGCGGTTCCTCTTTCAATTCAAGAAAGCGTTCGAAAAGAACGGCCAAATTGGCTTATTTGGCCGTCCTGGATCGTGCCGAACGCTCGTATCGCCGGCCGAAGGAGATTCTCGTCGCTCCATTCTGCGGCGAGTCACTCTTTCGTATCGGCCAGCGTTTGTCCTTCATTAAACGCTCGGTGTTTATTGAATCGAGCTGCGGCAGCACGACTCTCTCGAACTCGCGTGAGTTAAACGCAATCCAGGACCTTTAGGCAAGCGCGGGCTGCAGTTTTCTTTCTTCGGACAGTGGATGAAAATCGTCGCGGCGTTGCCGATCTTTTGTGTGGTCCCTCGCCACCAGCAGGTAGACAGCCGGCAAGACAAACAGCGTCAAGCAGGTGCCGATGATCATGCCAGTCACCAAAACCCAGCCAATACTGTTTCGAGCACCGGCCCCTGGTCCTTGCGCCAGGATCAGCGGCGTATGCCCCGCCACTGTGGCAACTGACGTCATCAGGATCGGACGAAGACGCGTTGCGGCCGCTTCGATAATCGCGTGAAATTTCTCCCGGCCACGTTCCTGAAGCTTATTGGCAAATTCGACAATCAAGATGCCGTTCTTGCAGACAAGCCCGACCAGGGTCACCAAGCCAACGTAGCTGTAAGCGTTGATCGTCGTCCTGCCGAGAAAGGTTACCGCTAGCGCTCCAGTCAACCCAAGCGGTACCGATCCGAGCAGAATGATCAACGGGTCTCGGAAGCTCTCAAATTGTGCCGCCAGCACCAGATAAATAAGAATTGCAGCCAGCGCCAGGGTGGTCAAAAACGAATCGCCCTCTTTGCGCAACTGACGGGATTCGCCGCTGTAGTCAATCGTGTACCCCTTCGGCAGGATCTTTGCTGCTTCCTGTTCGAGCACTTTCAAAGCGTCGTCCGTGGTGGCGCCCGCGAATTTATTGGGCAATCCTTCAATAGTAGCGGAATTCAATTGCTGAAATCGATTCAGCGACCGCGGTTGAACTGTTGTCTCGATATTAGCGAAGGTCGCGAGCTGAATGGGCTGTCCGTTCGGCCCGGTCACATATAAATTCCTCAAATCATCGGTGGTCAGCCGATTGGTCCGCTTTACTTGGGGGATCACTTTATAGCTTCGACCCTGGATACTGAAGTAATTCGTATATCCGCCGCCCAGCAATGTCGCAAGGTCGCCGCCCACCTGCTGCAAATTTAGCCCCATCGATGCGACCTTGTCTCTGTCAAAGACAATATTTGCCTCCGGCAAATCGTATTTAAGGTCGCTGTCCGCAAAAACAAACTTACCGCTTTTGAATGCCGCTCCAACTAGCTGCTGAGCGAACTCATTCATCTCCCGCGGCTCGGCCGTTGAAGAGATCACCATTTCCACAGGATAATTCGTCCCGCCCGGGAGGGGCGATGGGGTCGTCGCGAAAATTTGGACGCCAGGTATCTGGGATAGCTTATGGTTGACATCCACGAGTAGCTCTTCCATGGTCCGTTTTCGCTCGTTCCAAGGCTTCGCAACCATGCCGGAGAATCCTTGCGTGGCCATCGTAATCTGGAAGGTTTGGGCAGTTTCAGGGAAACTCTTATAGATATCGTTCATCTGCTGGGTGAAGAGCATGTTTTGCTCGAGCGTGGCGTTCGGCGGTGTCTGAACGATCCCGAAAATCACTCCTTGATCTTCTCGTGGGGCAGGTTCCTTTGCGGACATCAAATAAAACGGAACCGCCAGGCAGATGAACAGGAGCGCCATGATACAAATCACCGGCCAGTACCCGAGCGACCAAGTGAGAGTATTCGCGTAGCTCGTCCGCAACCCGTCAAATCGACGGGTAATCCATCCCGCTAGCCCGCGCTCTGCCATGCCCTGCTTCAGAAGTCTGGAGGCCATCATTGGCGACAGGGTTAATGCCACAACTCCCGAAATGGCGACCGCCCCCGAAAGCGTAAAAGCGAATTCACGAAAGAGCGATCCGCTCAGTCCGCCCTGCAAACCGATTGGAGCGTAGACCGTAGCGAGGCTGACAGTCATGGCTACGATTGGTCCGAACAACTCCCGTGCACCTTTGATCGCGGCGTCAAACGGTTTCATCCCCTCTTGCAAGTGTCGCTCCACGTTCTCTACTACCACGATTGCGTCGTCGACCACTAGCCCTACCGCGAGAACGATCGCGAGCAATGTCAACAGGTTGAGGGTAAAGCCGAACAACAGCATCAAGAAAAACGCGCCCACCAGCGACAATGGGATAGCTACCACCGGAATCAACACCGAGCGGAAAGATCCCATGAAAAGAAAGATGACTATGATGACGATCAAGATTGTCTCAGTGAGGGTGGTGATTACGTCATGGATCGCACTTTGGATGTACAACGTTGAATCGTACGGGATCGCCTGGCGCATCCCGGTCGGGAGCTCCCGCTCAATATCTGGTAACGCTGCCCGCACCCGCTTAATGACGTCCAACGTATTGGCTGTTGGTAGGACGAAGATACCCATGAACGTCGCGACGCTTCCAGAAAAGCGTACGTCCGAGTTATAGTCTTCCGCGCCCAGATCGACATCGGCGACATCCCGGAGACGCACGATCGCTCCGTTCTGCTGCTTGATCACTAGCTCTCTGAATTCTTCCGCAGTCTGCAAATTCGTATTCGTGACCAGGTTGATGGCCACCATCGACCCTTTCGTCTGACCTACCCCCGCCAGGTAATTGTTGTTCTGCAGGGCATTCTGGATCTCTGTCGGGGAAACGTTGAGAGCGGTCATCCGTTCAGGCTTCAGCCAGATACGCATTGCAAAGGTGCGGGCCCCGAGAATCTGTGCACTTTGCACGCCGCTGATGGCCGAAAGCTTCGGCTGAACTACTCGAGTGAGATAATCGGTGATCTGGTTGCGGTCCAGGTCATTGGAATAAAAGCTGAGATACATCGAAGCGAACTGGTTGTCCGTAGAAGTGATCTGAAGCACCGGCAACTGCGACGCAGGCGGCAGTTGGTTCCTGACTTGCTCCACCTTGGTCTGGATCTGTGCCAGAGCTGCATTGGGATCGTAGTTCAGCTTCAGGTGAACACTAATCGTGCTCGTACCCTGCTGGCTTATCGATTGCAAATAGTCGATCCCATCCGCACTGGCGATCGATTGTTCCAAGGGCGTCGTCAGAAAACCCCGCACCAAGTCCGCGTCCGCTCCATAATAGACCGTCGTCACGGTGATCACCGAAAGATCACTCCGGGGATACTGACGAACATTGATGCTGCGAATCGCCTGGTATCCCGCGATGAAAATAATCAGATTAACGACCGTGGCCACGACAGGCCGTTTAATGAATAGATCTGTGAAGCGCATCTGTTTCTCCCGCCGGTCAACTGTCTGATGGCTTCGGTGCCAATTCACTGCCAGGCTTGATCTGGTTGTTGATAGTCACTCGAGCTCCGTTCTTCAGCCGAAACACGCCTGAAGTGACCACTTCTTCCCCGGGCTTAAGTCCAGAAACAACTGCGATCATGTCACCGCGCGACTGGCCCAGCTTGATAAATTGTTCCTTCACTCCCTTGTAATCTTTTCCCCGCTCGTCTTTCATTTCGGAAACAATGAATATCGAGTTGCCATAAGGCGCGTAATGGATAGCGGTCGCGGGAATTGCCACAACGGTTTGCCTTTCGCTCATCACGACACTCACCTTGGCAAACATCCCCGGGCGGAGCCGCCACTCAGGATTCGGAAACGTCGCCTGGATTTGGATATTGCGGGTAGTTTGATCGACCATTGAATTGAGTGCGGTGATCGTCCCGTGGAAAGATCGATCTTCAAACGAGTCGGCGTGCAGCACCACCGGTTGGCCGACCGCGAGCTTGCTGAGATCCTGCTCGGGCAGAGAGAAATTGACGTAAATCGGGTCGAACGCCTGGAGCGCAACTATCGGATCCCCTTCCTTGAGATATTGGCCGAGATTCACCTGACGAATCCCAGCGACTCCATCGAATGGGGCGCGCAACGTCTTCCGGGCAATCAACGCGGTGAATTGATCGACCGAGGCCTGCCCTTGACGGAAACTTGCTTCCGCGTTGTCATAATCGGACTGCGCGATGGCATGTTTCGCCAATAAATCCTTGTCCCGTTTAAGAGTGATAGCAGCGAAGTCTCGTTGCGCTTCCTGTTGATGGAGTTGTGCTTCTTCCTGCGTTGTGTCCAAGCGGATCAATAAATCACCCGCATGCACTTTGTTTCCAGATTCGAAGGCGATCTGGCGCACTATCCCTGCGAGGTCCGTGCTCACAGTCACGCCATTGATTGCCATGGCTGTCCCAACGCTCTCGAAGGTCGGTCGCCATTCCGATTGTTTGGCCACATCAGTTGTTACGGCTGTCGGCGGTGGCTGGAACGCTCCTGACTTTGCCATCCTGATGAAACCTTGGATCTGGGTGAATTTGACAAACCCGAAGCCGAACACCACTGCGAGAAACAGTCCGAAAGCGACGGCGAAGAAGACGAGGTATTTCCAGAAAGGCTTTTTCTTCATACGAAAACAGTTTATTCACGCGCTCCGCGCCTCGCCGTTGATAGCGAGCTCATTGAGGCGGGTTCGAATCTTTTCAAGTAAATTGACCAATTGTTGTCGCTCCCCCTCGTCGAGCGGTTCAACAATGCTGGAGAACCAACGACAGTAGCCGGGCCGGATTTTATCAAGAAAGGCGCGTCCTGCTCGAGTAAGATGGACTCGAATCAGGCGCCGATCCTCAGGGTCCGAGCTCCGCTTGATCAAACCATCTTTCTCCAATCCATCCAGCAAACCCGAAATGGTAGCTCGGGTGACGCCCGTTTTTTCTGCCAGTGCGGCCGGCGTCGCCTCGCCCTCACCGTATTTGAGCAGGATCATCAAAAGATTGAACCGGCCGTGCCTGGTGCCATACGCAGTCAGAACCTGCTCATCCAACGCCAGCAATTCATCGCCTGTACGCAAGAGCTGCAGGTAGGTATAACACGCAGACGCATCCAGCCCAGGGAAACACTTAGCCTCTTCCAGAAAAACTTCATATTTTGGCAGCCCTTGAAGAAGTGTGAGTGAACCCGGCATAAGCTTAA
>JAFAQT010000062.1 GCA_019246215.1 Verrucomicrobiota bacterium | reverse complement strand
TGTGCGTCCGGTAGCGGTGGACGATTTTATCATGCTGTTTACCGATGGCCTGTTCGAAGTGGAAACAGCCGATGATAAAATCTACAGTCGCGAGCGCTTGATCGCTGCAGTACGTGAACGCGTAAGGCTGCCATCGGCTAAAATGATTGCTGAACTCTTTGGCGAGATTAAACTATTCTCGAATCGCGCCCAGTTTTCTGATGACGTATGCCTGGTGGGCATGGACGTTACGCGGCTCTGCGAGGATTGATAAGTGGTGAAAGCGAATGCAATCGGCTTAATGCCGGGCGCTTGTAGCTTCGTTGGACACTGTTAACCTGAAAGGGTCTTCGACATGCCCGGGAAGCCCATCGGTCGTGGTTACCTCCGCATGCCCAAGGATAAACCGGCTTTATTGTTCAAAATCGTCATTGGCGAGACTTCGGCGCGGATTCTTGCGAACTAATTCTGGAAAGTATGCTAGTGTCCCATCCTGAACACTAGAACTGGTGGATGCCAGGGCCAAGAGATGCAAATTAAAAGGGGACTTCCTAAGAACTCAGAAACACCCGGGTCCTCATGCCTCATTTCGCTTTTAGCTCTCAGAGCCGTACCGAAGGCAAGAAAACTCCAAAGACGTGAAGGTGCAGCCCGGTGATGCTTGGACGTGCGCAAGCATCGATTTATAACGCGAAAAAAGACAGTGATCGAGTTCTATTGTCTTCGAGCAAAACTGATTTGAATAAGGAATAGCAACCGGTTGTGGGGTAAGCTGGTGGGGCTGTGAGAGCCTTTCACTGGGGCAAGCTTTGACGCGGCAGCGAAACGGGTTTCTCCTCGGCCTCCAGCTCTGCCTCAATTTCCTCGGGCGTGATATCAGCGAGGCTCTTCGATCTCAGCAAGTTGGCATTAAGCTCATCCCTGGTGAGCTCGTTCTCCCAGAGGCTGACCACGACGGTCGCGAGTCCGTTTCCGACCAGGTTAACCAGGGCCCGGCATTCACTCATGAACCGGTCAATCCCAACCAGGATTGCTAGGGACCCGATCGGCACGGCAGGTACCACGGAGAGTGTCGCGGCGAGAGTAATAAACCCAGCGCCCGTAACCCCTGTTGCACCTTTTGATGAAAGCATTGCTACAGCGAGAAGAGTTAGTTGTTGTCCAAGAGCAAGGTGTGTGTTCGTAGCCTGCGCGAGAAATAGCGCAGCCATGGTCATATAAATATTTGTTCCGTCCAAATTAAAGCTGTATCCCATTGGAATCACCAGGCCTACTGTGGTGGAAGAGCAGCCGAGACGGCGCATTTTTTCCAACATTCCAGGCAGAGCTGTCTCGGAAGAACTTGTTCCCAAGACGAGCAAGAGCTCTTCGCTGATATAATTCAAGAATCGGAAAATGGAAAAGCCGTTGAAAGCCGCAATGGCTCCGAGGACAACTATCACAAACACGAAAGCCGTAACATAGAAGCAGACCATAAGGTAGCCCAGGCTTTTCAACGCACTCAACCCCTGGCTGCCGATCGTAAACGCCATGGCACCGAACGCTCCGATTGGTGCCACTCGGATGACCATCCGCATGATTCCGAAAAATGTCCTTACGCCAAAATCGATCGCCACAAGCACCGGTCTTCCGTGTTCTCCCATAAACGAAATTGCGAACCCGCTCAAAATAGCCACCAAGAGTACCTGAAGAATATCACCGGTCGCAAACGCATTGAAAAATGAGGACGGGATGATGTTCAAGAGAAACTCGGTCGGATTAAGGGAATGCGCCTTTTGAGCCAGAGACTGGGATTGCTGAACGTGTTCTGCCTCGAGAGATTTCAAATCGATATTGAAGCCAGTTCCGGGGTGGAGCAAATTGACCACGATCAACCCGATCAACAGTGCCAGCGTCGAAACAACCTCGAAATAGATCAGCGCTTTGATCCCGATGCGGCCAAGTTTTTTTACGTCCGACATCGCCGCGATACCATGAACAACCGTACAGAAGATGATGGGGGCGATTATCATCTTGACGAGATTGATAAAACCGTCTCCGAGGGGTTTCAGGCTTTTTCCTAAACCCGGATTCAGGTAACCAACAACGATACCGAGCAAGACGGCAATCAGAACCTGGAGATATAAGATCTGGTACCACGGTTTCCGATGAGTAGCTTCCTGCCTGGGGAGATTCGTCATAGGGAAAGTCCGAAAGCTATGAGATCGGAGTCTTTGTCGGGAACGATAGGGCATCTGGTCACCACGTTCAAGCCAACACCGCGTCGCCTCGGGTCTCCTCCTTCGCGAGAACAACCCCAGGCCCTCCAACCAGGATTGACCCAGTTCAGAACGCCGACTAGCGCGAATAATGCATTCGCATCTCCCTGGATTATTTGTCTTCTATATCCGACTTCAAAGAACAGCATCTTAGTTTGGTCGATCGTGCAATTGACCCTTCCGAGATAACCTTTTCGCCGCGGAACTGCTGCATGACTATTTGGATGGCGTGGCCCGTGATCATCGTAGAGTGGGATGCCATTTTTTGGGTCCGAAACACTTCGACTGGATAGGCCGCTTCGTTGGAGCGCTTCTCCGAGTGGTGCCGGTCTCTGGTATTTTCAGCCGGCATTTTGATCGGCGATCTTTGCTATATTGGTCGCATTGGGTAACAACAGTACCCAGGCGGGAGGTGCCGGCCTTCCGTTGATGGGTGCAACCTCCATAATCGTCGTTGCCGGTCTTCTAAGCTTTATGAGAAAGTCAATCTCGGATCGTGAGGAGCGGGAAATTCTGGCCTTGGCTATCGCCCTTGAAGAGGAAGATAGCCGCATTTACCGAGATTTTGTCGAAAAACTGAAGACAAAACATCCTGCGACCGCTTCCATCCTGCAATCGATGTACGAAGAGGAAGTGGTTCATCGAACGCGTCTGATGGAATTTTATCAGCAGCGGCACGGGGATCACCTTCCCTTCTTGCGACGACAGGACGTGCACGGGTTTGTCAAGCGGAGACCGATATGGCTAAACCAAAACTTGCAACCGAGGCATGTACTCAGCCAAGCCTTCGCCATGGAAGCAGAAACGCGCCGTTTTTATCAGGACGCTAGCCACAAGTTGACGTCGGAGGATGCGCGCCAACTCCTGATCGAGCTCGCCGAAGCCG
>JAFAQT010000053.1 GCA_019246215.1 Verrucomicrobiota bacterium | reverse complement strand
GGAAGGGGTTGTCTCTACCGCGACTCGCTTTCGGCTGAAAACCTACAAACAAAACGGGATGCTGTTGAGCCAACCCGCTAGCGCCGAGAGGCTACCGGTAACACCCTGAGCGGGTTTGAACAGAAGAGAACAAAGCGGATTGAACAGAAGGCAGCAAAGAAAGCAAAGGTGGATCAGAAAGTGGAGTTTCGGGGAATGATAATTGGTGGAGTCATCTGACCCTTTGACCCTGCGCAACTGAGGCCCACGCAACCGCCAAGGAATATTAGCCCAATTGAGACTCAACTCTTCGATTCCTTTGTGCCTTCTGTTCAAAGCCTCTTGTGCTCTCTTCTGTTCAAATCCCGTGGTGGAGTCCATCTCACCCTGACCTGCGCAACTGAGAGCAACGCAACCGCCAAGAAACGTTAGCCCAATTGAGACTGAAGCCTTTGATTTCTTTGCTGCCCTCTGTTCAAAGCCTCTCTTGCTCTCTTCTGTGCAAATCCCGTGGTGAAGTCGATCTCACCCTGACCTGCGCAACTGAGAGCGACGCAATCGCCAAGAAACGTTGGCCCAATTGAGACTGAACCCTTCGATTCCTTTGCTGCCTTCAGTTCAACTTCCTTGTTCTCTTTTGTTCAAAATTTTTTTCCGCTCCTTGTGTTGCTGTTACATCTCTGATTGAGACCGGAAGCTAAGGCTACCTACTGTTCCATGACTTTCTCAAGATACATTGCCGATCGCGTGCTCGAGATCCCTCGCTCTGGGATTCGAGACTTCTTCGAGGTGGTTCAGACCATGACGGACGTCATTTCTCTAGGCATCGGAGAACCAGATTACGTCACCCCTTGGCGGATTAGGGAGGCTGCTATCTTCGCCATGGAAAAAGGGAAGACCGGATACACGTCGAACCTGGGAACGCCGAAGCTTCGGCAAGCAGTTGCGAGTTATATTCAGCGACGGTACAACATAACCTACGATCCGCACAGTGAGATACTGGTAAGTGTGGGGGTTTCGGAAGCGCTCGATTTGGCTTTGCGTGCGTTGCTCAATCCGGGGGATGAAGTTATCTACCATGAGCCTAGTTACGTTTCGTACAATCCAAGCGTATTGCTCTGTTATGGCAAGCCGGTGCCGGTCCGCACCTCCGTCGAGCAGGAGTTTCGCGTCTTGGCGGAAGACATCGACCGAGTCATCACACCCTGTTCCAAGGCGCTTCTGCTCAGTTTTCCAACCAATCCGACCGGTGGGACAATTCCCGCCGCAGATCTCGAGCCGATTGCGGATCTGTGCCGACGGCGCGATATGATTGTGCTTTCCGACGAGATCTACTCTGAACTTGTATACGATGGTGCTGAGCACACCTCCATCGCTTCATTTCCGGGGATGAAGGAGCGAACGATTCTGCTGAACGGATGTTCCAAATCGTACGCAATGACGGGCTTTCGAGTGGGTTATGCCTGTGCGCCCGGACCGATCATTGAGGCGATGATGAAGGTTCATCAATACGCCATCATGTGCGCGTCCAATGTGTCACAAGAGGCGGCCGTCGAAGCGCTCGAAAACTGTCAAAACGAAGTCGTCACCATGCGCAGCGACTACGAACGCCGCCGAAATTTCATCGTTAACCGTTTGAACGAAATCGGACTTCCTTGTCACACACCGAGGGGAGCCTTCTACGCCTTTCCAAGTATCACTCCGACCGGTTTGAAGAGCAAAGATTTCTCTCTGCAATTGCTGACCTCCAAAAGGGTCGCGGTCGTTCCCGGCAGCGCATTCGGCAATTCCGGGGAAGGGTACGTGCGTTGCTGTTTCGCTACCGGCATGGACAAACTCAAAGAAGCGATGGACCGAATTGAGAAATTTGTGGGAGAGCTTGGACGATCATGAGTGGACGACCGACAAAGGCCGTGGTTCTCGCGGCGGGACGCGGGGCGCGGATGCGGGAACTCGCGCAATCGAAGCCAAAACCGATGGTCGAAATTTGCGGGAAACCAGTTCTCTCCTACATCCTTGAAGGCCTTCGCGAAGCCGGAGTGCGGCAAATACTCATTGTGATCGGATATCGAAAAGAAGTTGTGGTGGATCGCTTCGGGGACGGTTCGGCGCTCGGGATTGAGATCGTCTATCGGGAACAAGTCAGACAGGATGGCACTGGAAAGGTCGTGGAACTCGCCAAAGAATTCTGTGGCTCCGACCCATTTATTCTTAGTTATGGAGATATCCTGGTGGATCCGGCGTGCTATCTCCTCCTGACCAAGCCTGACGAAGCCGATCTGATGCTTACCGTGCGTCACACTCAAGACCCTTCGAAAGGCGGCGCCGTATACCTTAATGAAAAATTCGATGTCATTGACCTCCGGGAAAAGCAACTTCCCGCAGAATCGAACACGCCTTGGTACAACGCCGGGGTTTATGCTTTCAAATCAAACATTTTTCCCTATATCGCTTCCTTGGAGAAGTCGCCCAGAGGGGAATACGAACTGACAGACGCGATTGTGGCAATGGTTCGGGACGGCAAAAGAGTGAAAGCGGTCGAGATCAAAGGTTACTGGGCAGATGTTCGGGATCCAGAAACGGTATCCGCGCTCAATGTAAATCCTCCCGGCGAGAACTGACTGGGAACGATCGATTTCGCGTTGTCCGCGGCGCGATTCCAAATATTTTCAGGCACCCACGTTTATGCGGATTGGTTTTGCTCAAATCAATACAACCGTCGGCGATATCCGGGCAAACCGGGACCGCATTCTTTCAGCCTACGAGAAGGCAGTCTCATCAGGAGCCGAATTGGTGCTTACCCCGGAGCTAGCGCTAACAGGATACCCGCCCCAGGATCTGGTATTCAAATCGCGATTCGTTCCAGAGACGCTTGAGTCGCTGGAGCAACTGAGAGAAGCGGTCGGCAGTGTTCCTCTGCTCGTCGGGTATGTCGATTTCAGTCCCAGAGAGACCGGCAAACCGTTCGTCAATGCGTGCGGAGTGTTGGCGAAAAATCAGCCGGTCCAGAAAATTTTCAAAACGCTGTTGCCCACCTACGACGTCTTCGATGAGGCCAGGTATTTTGATCCTGCTCCAGATCAGAGCCCGATCGAGCTCCTGGGAACAAAAGTCGGCATCACAATCTGTGAAGACATCTGGACTGACAAATATCTAGACAGGAATTTGTATTATCAGGACCCGGTTTCCGTTCTCATCGCAAAAGGCGCTCGGCTCATTTTAAACCTGAGCTCCTCGCCTTACAGCGTCGGTAAGCCTGCTCTTCGGCGCAAAATGGTAAGCGAGCGAGCTATCTTCTTTGGCGTGCCGTTTTATTACTGCAACGCGGTCGGTGGGAACGACGAATTGATCTTCGACGGGAACTCCTTCGCGATTGATGCCTCGGGAGGCACCCTCTTTCGGATGTCAGGTTTTCGGGAGGAGGTTGGGGTGGCAGAGTCTTCCGCTGCACCTTTTCTCTCTGACGAGCTATCGCCAGAACACGAGGTCTATGAGGCCCTCATCCTCGGCGTTCGAGATTACTTTTCAAAGTGCGGATTCAAATCTGCGGTTCTAGGGTTGAGCGGCGGCATCGATTCGGCAGTAACCGCGGCAATTGCGGTGGCCGCTCTCGGAAAGGAAAACGTCGCCGGCGTCTCCATGCCGAGCCATTATTCCTCCCAGGGCAGCCTTGCGGACGCAGCAATACTCGCGAAAAATCTGGGAATTGCGCGGCATGTCATTCCGATCAAGGAGCCTTTCGAAGTGCTCAAAAATCAGTTTAAAGAGATCTTCGCCGGCAAAAGCGAGGATACGACCGAAGAAAACATGCAGTCCCGACTCCGGGGTCTGATTTTGATGTCGATGTCGAACAAGTTCGGCCACTTGCTGTTGACGACCGGGAACAAGAGCGAATTGGCGGTCGGCTACTGCACGATCTATGGGGACATGTGCGGGGGACTCGCCGTAATAAGCGATGTGCCGAAAACGATGATTTACAGGTTGGCGAACTGGATCAACCGGAAGACTGAGGTCATCCCGAGAAACTCTATTACCAAGCCGCCCAGCGCTGAATTGAAACCGGATCAGAAGGATCAGGATACCTTGCCGCCCTATGAAGTTCTGGACGAAATCCTAAAGATGTATGTGGAGGACCATTTGAGTCCCGAGGAAATAGCCGAGCGCGGGTTTGATCCCGAAACCGTTCGATGGATTCAGCGAAAGATAGATATGAACGAATACAAGAGGCGCCAGGCGGCTCCCGGCCTTCGTGTTACGAGCATGGCTTTTGGGATCGGCTGGCGAATGCCCATTGCCCAGCGCTACCTGAGGTGAGTTCCGAATAAGAAAGGCTGGTTCACTTCAGGAGCGTTATACAGTGCTGAGTACGCAGAAACCTTTTGTGTCGGACGAATTAGAGAACAAGCGCGCAATTGCGGACTACTTGGTGTCCCGGCAGAAAATGGTGGACGGTGCATTGCAATCCTGCCTGCCAAAGTCGAGCGTCAAACCTAAGACGATCCATAAAGCAATGCGCTATAGCGTGTTTGCCGGCGGCAAACGGCTCCGGCCGATCTTATGTCTAGCGGCGGGAGAATGTTGCGGTGGTCAAGCCGCAACGGCTCTCCCGTTGGCATGTGCCCTTGAGTGTATTCACACCTACTCCCTCATTCACGACGACCTGCCGTGCATGGACAACGATGATCTCCGCCGGGGCATGCCCACCTCGCATAAAGTCTTCGGAGAAGCGATCGCTGTCCTGGCAGGAGACGCCTTGTTAACTTTAGCTTTCGAACTTGCGGCGCAGGTCTCCCCGTGGCCGCGCTATTCTTTGAAGGATATCATTAGCGAATTGGCGATCGCTTCCGGCAGCCGGAAACTCATTGCGGGACAGGTAGCAGATCTGGAAAGCGAAGGGAAACGGGTCTCTTTACCTGCGCTGAAGTTCATCCACCGATCCAAGACCGCTGCATTATTGCGCAGCTCAATCCGACTCGGCGCAATGAGCGCCAATGCTACGCCAGCTCGCCTGCAAAGCTTGTCGGATTTTGGTATGTCACTCGGACTTGCCTTCCAGGTAATCGACGATATCCTCGATGTGACGCAGAGTTCTCAAACCCTTGGCAAGAGCGCCGGGAAAGATCTCGTTTCCGAGAAAGCAACGTATCCATCGGTTATTGGACTGAGGGAGTCGCGAAAGGCGGCGAAGAAATTGACGGAACAGGCGCACCGATCGCTCGATCCGTTCGCGGGCCAGGCCCAGACCCTCCATGGGATCGCCGACTATTTATTGGACAGAGAATATTAGCCGCGCAAAGCCAAAAAACTATTTGTCAGGCGGAGCTCACTATGGCAGTTTCAGCACCTTTCCTATTTTCCTATTAGACACTGACCATGGCGTACGCGATTATCCGTTCCGGAGGTAAGCAGTATCGGGTGAGCCCCGGGCAGATCATAACGGTTGAAAAGCTCGCGGCGGAGCCTGGAGAAAAAGTGACCTTCGGCGACGTAGTGTTGGTTGCTGAGGACGCGAAAGTGACCGCCGGCGATCCGATCGCATCCGGAGTCATCGTGAGGGGGGAAGTCATGGAACAGTTCAAGGACAAAAAGGTCATCGCATTCAAGTACAAGCGTCGAAAGGGGTACCACCGGACTATAGGTCACAGGCGCTTGCTTACTCGTGTGAAGATTGAATCGATCGGCCAATAACTCTTTTGTCGGCTTGGGAGATCTAAATATGGCGCACAAAAAAGGTCAAGGCAGCGTTAAGAACGGGCGAGACAGCGTCAGCAAACGGCTAGGTGTGAAAAAATTTGGGAGCGAACAAGTGGCGGCTGGAAATATTATTATCCGGCAGCGCGGAACAAAGTTTTTGCCCGGCAAAAATGTTGGATTAGGTCGTGATTACACCATTTTTGCGTTGGTAGATGGTATTGTACGGTTTGACCGAAGTGGTCGCAGGGTCAATGTCGAGCCGATCGAAGTAGCGCAAACAGGTTCGATCAACTAGTCAAGCAATAAACATTCCCTCCCGACGGAAAAAGCGCCTCGGAC
Source organism: Verrucomicrobiota bacterium (assembly GCA_019246215.1). Lineage (GTDB taxonomy): Bacteria > Verrucomicrobiota > Verrucomicrobiia > Chthoniobacterales > JAFAMB01 > JAFAMB01. The sequence goes on along the minus strand of JAFAQT010000053.1, from coordinate 33,978 downwards.
AGTGAGGCGCTTTTTTTGTTTTTTTCCGTAATATGTTCAACGTCGTGCTGATTGAACCAGAGATTCCGCCAAACACCGGAAATATTGCTCGGCTTTGCCTGGCGACACGAAGCAGGCTCCATTTGGTGGAGCCCCTTGGTTTTTCGGTCAACGACCGTCAACTTCGGCGCGCAGGAATGGATTACTGGCACCTCGTGGACGTGCAGTATTGGAAAAGCCTGGCTGAATTTGAAACCGTGACTCGCCCCCCTAAGCGCCGGTTTCTTCTGACAACCAAGTCGACACGGAAATATTGGGAGGCGAAGTTTCGCGAAGGAGACTACTTGGTATTCGGCCGGGAGACAAAGGGGCTACCGGAAAGTCTGCTTTTGTCCAATGCAGAGAATTGTCTGACGATTCCGATGGTCTCCGACGCCCGCAGTTTGAATCTCGCCACCGCGGTAGCGATTGTATTATTCGAAGGCATTCGCCAAATCCATTGTGATGGTGATTAATCAGCCACAGCTCACGGCGAAAAACGTTCATCGCTCGTTCAAGATCGGCTCACGAAAGATCGACGTATTACGGGGTATTACTCTGGAAGTTCAGCGCGGGGAAGCCCTCTTCCTCTGCGGCGTGTCTGGGGCCGGAAAGACAACTCTCTTGTACACCCTGGCCGGCCTTGAGCGACCCGAGGCTGGTGAAGTGATCTTCGAAGGGCACAAACTTTATCAAAACGGTGCTTCAGCCGATGCAAGGATTCGTAATGAAAAAATGGGATTCGTTTTTCAAAGTTATTTTTTGCTGCCTGAACTGACGGCACTCGAGAATGTGCTCGTTCCATCTTTGATCCGGAAAAAACAAGAGGTAGCCTCCGCGATAGATCAGCTTCAGCGCGTCGGTCTGGCAGACCGAATGAATCATTTACCGAATGAGTTGTCCGGTGGAGAACAGCAGCGGGTGGCGATCGCTCGTGCATTGATCAATGATCCTGCGATCATTTTTGCAGATGAACCTACCGGCAATCTCGACACCGCCAACGGGAATGCGATCATGGAATTGCTGCTTGCTTTGGCCAGGGAGAAGCAGAAAACATTGGTCGTCGTGACTCACGACCCACGGCTCGCGGCGGCCGGTGACCGGCGCGTTGACATCCGAGATGGATTGCTTACCAACTAACATTCGACCCCGAAACTATGAACCTCAAAATCTATATCGACGGAAACTTCTACGACCAGGCCGAGGCGAAGATTTCCGTGTTCGACCATGGTCTGCTGTACGGGGATGGAGTGTTTGAGGGAATCCGATTCTACAACGACCGGGTGTTCCGGTTGGATCAACATATTACCCGTTTGTGGGGTTCGTCCAAAGCGATCGCTCTGGAGGTTCCAATATCGAAGTCGGAGCTTGTTGCGGCGACACTCGAAACCATCCGCCAGAACGATTTTCACGACGGTTATGTTCGGCTTATCGTGACTCGCGGCGCGGGATCGCTCGGGCTAAATCCGGATTCCTGCCGACGTCCGAGCGTGATCATCATCGCTGCCACGATTGCGCTCTATCCCGAAGAACTCTATCAAAAGGGCCTGACTATGGTCACTTGTTCGATCCGGCGGACGTCTCCTGCCGCGCTCAGTCCGCGGATCAAATCGTTGAATTACCTGAACAACGTCCTTGCAAAGCTCGAGGCTCAGAATGCGGGTGCGGGGGAAGGCCTCATGTTAAACGAACAAGGATACGTGGCGGAGTGTACCGGTGATAACATTTTCATTGTCAGAAGTGGCCAATTGTCGACCCCACATTTGAACTCCGGAATCCTGGAGGGCGTAACGCGAGCTGTGGTGTTTGAACTCGCGGAAGAACTCAAAATTCGGACAATGGAATGCGAACTCACCAAGCACGACATTTACACCGCGGAAGAATGTTTCCTGACCGGCACCGCCGCTGAAGTCATCCCTGCGGTTCAACTTGATCGGAGGTTGATCGGCACCGGTCAACCGGGGCCAGTCACTTTGAAATTCATTGAGAGTTTCCGCGAGTTGACACGCACAACAGGCACTCCGATTTATGAGTAGTGTGCTTTAGTAAAATCAAGACCGGCCGAATGATGGGGATATTAAGACCATGATTTGTGACGTCTGCAAAACAAACACAGCAACAGTCTACCTGACGCAGATCGTCGATGGGAACATGAAGAAGATCAACCTTTGTGAAGCATGTTCCAAAGACAAAGGGGTGTCAGATCCGACCGGGTTTGCCTTGGCGGACCTTTTGCTTGGTCTGGGTGAAACGCAGCAGGTTGAACAGGCTGCTCCCACCGAACACTGCCCGGTATGCGGGTTTACGCAAGCAGATTTCAAAAAAACCGGCCGTCTCGGATGCAGCGAATGTTACGGCACGTTTGCCGAGGGGCTGGCGTCGCTGATTAAGGCGATGCACAAAGGAACCAAGCACACCGGCAAAGTGCCGGCCCGTCTCTTCAGAGACATCGTCCGCTCCGATCGTCTGAATGAATTAAAACGAAGTCTGGAAGAGGCTGTCTCGAAAGAAGATTACGAATCGGCCGCGACGATCCGGGATGAAATCCGGCAGCTCGAGCTTGGGGAAGGAGAAAAAATCGAATGAAAATCAGCACGATCCTAAAAACACGTGGTGAGTGGTTATCAGGGGACGGAGGCCACCATCCCATCGTGATCAGCAGCCGCGTTCGGCTCGCGCGCAACCTGGCTAAATTACCCTTTCCCGGCTGGGCCAAGAAAACGGAACGAATCCGGATTTTGGATGAGATCAAGCCGGAAGTAGACAATCTCGCGCAAATGCGCAATGCGTTCTCGGAACAGCTCAATGAACTTTCCGCGTTGGAAAAACAGGTTCTGGTAGAGCGTCATCTGATCAGCCGCGAACACGCGGCAAAAGGAATGGGCAGCGCCGCTGCGATTAGTTCGAGTCAGGCGATCAGCATCATGATGAATGAGGAAGACCATTTGCGCATGCAAGCGATGAGCTCCGGGTTGGATCTGCAGAAGACTTTTCGAATGATCGACGAAGTCGATACCGCATTGGAAGCGCATCTCGATTTCGCATTTGACTCCGACCTAGGGTATTTGACGGCTTGCCCGACAAACGTCGGGACTGGGATGAGGGCATCAGCGATGGTCCATTTGCCTGGTCTGGTATTAAGTGAGCAAATTAACCAGGTGATTAATTCGATCAACAAGATCGGATTGGCGGTGCGCGGATTGTACGGCGAAGGAACAGAGGCAATGGGTAACCTCTTTCAGGTCTCCAATCAGACTACCCTGGGCGAAGACGAAGGTCAGATTATCGAACGATTGAACAAGGTAATCGACACGTTGATCCAACGGGAGAACCAGTCGCGCGAGAATCTCCTTGAAACGAAGCGCACCATGTTGATGGATCAAATTGGGAGAGCCTATGGAATTTTGACCCATGCCTTTTCAGTTTCTTCAAAGGAAGCATTGAACTTGCTTTCAGTGATGCGCCTGGGCATTGACTTAGGCTTTTTCCCGGAGGAGGGTCGGATACTCACGAACTCATTGTTGATGGAAACACAACCGGCACATCTTCAGCATTTTTCCCAGCAGAAGCTGGCAGCGGAGGAGCGCGACCACCTGCGCGCAGATATCGCCCGGGAGAAGTTGAAAAACTTCCCTAAACCAAATAAGAACAAGTTGTCGGGGGGGCAGGCAGAAGGCCCGGCAAGGGAAACTCAATGATGAATAATTTCACCCCACGTGCCCAACAAGTGTTGGCGCTCGCTCGCAAAGAGGCCGACCGGTTCAATCATAATTACGTTGGGACCGAGCATCTTTTGCTCGGGCTGATCAAACTTGGCCAAGGTGTCGCCGTAAACGTGCTGCAGAAGATGGGCCTCGACCTGGAGACCGTCCGGATGGAAGTCGAGAAACATGTTGGCTCCCATCCCGAGACAAAAATGGTCGGAAACATCCCATACACCCCGCGAGTAAAGAAGGTGCTGGCCTTGGCCGGCAAAGAGGCGAAAGCTCTCAATCATTCTTATGTTGGCACGGAACACATCTTGCTCGGTCTCTTACGAGAGGGAGAAGGCGTCGCGGCGCGAGTTTTAAAGAGCTTGGAAGTTGATATCGAACGAACTCGGAACGAAATCTTAAAAGAATTGGACCCAAATTTTACACCGCCTGAAAGCGAAGCGGAGTCTCCGCAGGAAGGCAATAAGAAAGATGTTAAGACGCCCGCCTTGCGCGCCTTTGGTCGCGACCTGACTGAACTAGCGAAGAAGGGCGAGCTGGACCCGGTGATCGGTCGCAAAAATGAGATCGAGCGCGTCATCCAGATCCTTTGCCGGCGCACGAAAAACAATCCCGTTCTTCTCGGGGAAGCCGGCGTAGGGAAAACCGCGATCGTTGAGGGTCTCGCGCAGGAGATCGGTACCGGAAACGTACCGGAATTGTTAAGGGACAAGCGAGTCATTACGCTTGACCTCGCCTTAATGGTGGCCGGAACGAAATATCGAGGCCAGTTCGAAGAGCGGATCAAAGCGGTTATGGACGAAATTCGCCGCTCGAAGAACGTGATCCTCTTCATCGACGAGTTACACACTATCGTCGGCGCGGGCTCCGCGGAGGGCGCGATGGATGCCTCCAACATTATCAAACCGGCTCTGAGCCGGGGCGAACTCCAGTGCGTCGGAGCAACGACCCTGAATGAATACCGGAAATATATCGAGAAAGATGCGGCTCTCGAGCGCCGGTTCCAGACGGTAAAGGTTGAGGCCCCTTCGGTGGATGAGGCTATTCAGATTCTGAGAGGGTTGCGTCCGAAGTATGAGGCGCATCACAAGGCTCGGCTCACGGACGAAGCTTTAGACGCAGCAGTTCGTTTATCCGACCGTTATCTGACCGGTCGTTTCCTTCCGGATAAGGCCATCGATGTGATGGACGAAGCGGGCGCACGGGCACGAATCAACGCTATGACTCGGCCGCCCGATGTGAAGGAGATCGAGAAAGAAATCGAATCGATCCGTGCGGAGAAAGAGGCGGCCATTAAGGCACAGGATTTCGAGAAGGCGGCAGCGCTTCGCGATTCAGAAAAACAGGCCAAAGATAAATTAGAGCGCATCCTGACCGAATGGCGGGAACAGCGTGAAGAACGTGAAGTGGTCGTCACAGGGGATGACATCATGCACATTGTCTCCAGGTGGACGGGCGTACCGCTCAACCGCATGGAGCAAAAAGAAGCTCAAAAGCTCCTCAAGATGGAGGAGGAGCTTATGACCCGCGTGATTGGTCAGGACGAAGCGGTGGTCGCGATCAGTAAGGCATTGCGGCGCTCACGTGCTGATTTGAAGGATCCGCGACGGCCGATCGGTTCTTTCATCTTTTTGGGACCGACAGGAGTCGGTAAAACATTCCTGGCACGCTCCCTTGCGGAGTTCATGTTTGGTGACGCAGACGCCCTTATCCAGATCGACATGTCCGAGTACATGGAAAAGTTCACCGCGTCGCGGCTGATCGGTTCTCCTCCCGGATACGTGGGATACGAGGAAGGCGGTCAGCTTTCTGAAGCGGTCCGCCGCCGCCCGTACTCCGTTGTTCTCTTTGACGAGGTTGAGAAAGCGCATCCGGACGTCATGCATCTTCTTCTGCAGATATTGGAAGAAGGCAAAATCACCGACAGTCTCGGCCGCAAAATCGATTTTCGTAATACGATTATAATTATGACCTCGAACGTGGGAGCGGAACTGATCAAGCGTCAGACCGCTTTGGGCTTCGGGGCAGTCTCCGGCCACGAGTCGTATGAACAGATGCGCGATAAAATTCTCGAAGAATCAAAGCGGACCTTTAAGCCCGAGTTTCTGAATCGGTTGGACGATATGATCGTCTTCCACACGCTTGGGCGGCCTGATCTGGCGAAGATCGTGAGCCTCGAAGTAGCAAAGGTGGTCGAGCGAATTGGAACAAAGGCGATTAGGGTGCTTCTCGAGACGTCCGCAATCGAATTCCTGATCGATAAAGGATATGACCCAATCTACGGGGCGCGGCCGATGCGGCGAGCTGTCGAAAAGTATCTCGAAGACCCGTTGGCGGAAGAACTCCTGCGCGGGAACATCAAAGCGGGTGACACGCTCGACGTGCACGCTGCCGGCGAGCTATTGGCGTTTAAAGTGACGCAGCCCGAGCACAGTCAACCGGCCACCGCTTAGGGCAAGATCTTACAAGCCGGAACGTTCGCGTAAACGAAGCGCCCCCTTTTCGCCTTTAAGGGGGGCAAAGGGTAGCCTATGCGCTTTCTGCTTGCGAGATTCGCGGTAACGCGAAACCACTTGCAAACTCGTAGCTTGCGTAGCGAGTGTGCTGCATGATATGGAGGCTCCGCAACGGCTCGGTGAACCTGAGTCGTTCGGGTCTGATCATGGGCGTCTTGAATGTCACGCCCGATTCCTTTTCAGACGGCGGCCGATTCGTGGACGAGGAAGCCTCCCTCCGGCATGCTGAATGCATGGCTAACGAGGGAGCGACAATCCTGGACATCGGTGGCGAATCGTCCCGCCCGAGGGCCGAGCCAGTGGCACTGAAAGAGGAACTTCGCCGCGTCATTCCGGTCATACAACGGATTCGCAAGCAGTTGCCAGGGCTTTACTTGTCCATTGACACCTATAAAGCGGAAACAGCTCGTCAGGCGATAGCTGCCGGGGCGGATATCATCAACGACATCTCGGCGCTTAGGGCCGATCCGGAGATGATGGAAGTTGTGCAATACTCAGAGGTGGGGGTTATCCTGATGCACATGCTCGGAACCCCCAAAACGATGCAAATCAATCCGCATTACGACGACGTTGTTGCCGAGGTTTTTGAGTTTCTCCGCCGGCGGCAGGATGAACTCCTTCGCAGCGGCGTCGATCGAGACCGCATCGCGATCGATCCCGGATTCGGCTTCGGCAAGCGCGTTCAGCACAACGTGGAGCTCGTAAGGCACCTTGGCCGATTTGCCCAACTTGATCGACCCATTGTCGTGGGACTCTCCAGAAAATCAGTGATCGCCCACCTGCTCCATGACTCGAAATTGCAATCGGAAGACCGAATGTGGCCGACCGTTGCTTTGACCAGTTTGCTCCGGGAAAAAGGCGGTCACATATTTCGAGTCCATGATGTTCGCCCGAATCATGAAGCGCTACGGATGACAGAGGCCATCCTTTTCAATGATTAACGAGATCTTAGAGCTCCTGCAGAATTATTGGAACGCCGCGATCGAAATTCTGCTTCTGGCGGCGGCGATCTATTACGGCTACCTCTATTTTCGTGGAACGCGTGGCGCCAAAGTCTTGACCGGTCTTGCCATTCTGTTCATCACTCTGACTTTAGTATCGCAGATTCTGAACCTGACGGTAATCAGCTGGCTATTAAGGAGTCTGACAGCGTTCCTGGCCATCGCTCTAGTGGTTATATTTCAGCCGGAACTGCGACGTGCCCTTGCAGAACTTGGCAGCGGCCAATTTTTTTCATCGGCGACCCAGAAGAAGGAAACGATCGATATCATCACCGAAGCGGTTTTTGAACTTGCAGGTAGACAGATCGGGGCGTTGCTGGCCATAGAACGGGATACGGCGATCCGAACCTTCGCTGAGAGCGGTGTGCATATTGACTGCGACATGTCTGAGGAACTTTTGATTACAATTTTTTTCCCGAAAACTCCGCTCCATGACGGTGGGGTGATCATTCGGAACGACCGCATTATCGCCGCCGCTTGCGTCTTTCCGGTCAGCCAACGGGAGGATCTTGATCGCACGCTAGGCCTTAGGCACCGAGCTGCGCTCGGCGTCACGGAAGAATCGGACGCAATTGCTATCGTGGTCTCGGAAGAGACAGGGAACATTTCAATATGTCACAAAGGAAAAATCGAGCGCGGTTTTAAACCGGGAGGGTTCGAGAAGCGATTGTCCGAACTGCTGGTGCGCGGAAATGATCCGGCGGAAAACAGCGAGGACGATAGCTTGCCAGAGCCCGACACGACACCTTGATAGAATGAAACGGCTTTTCTTTAATAACTGGCGCGCCAAACTGATGGCTCTGATCGTGGCGACCGCGGTTTGGTACCTGATCAAGAAAAATGTGGACGTTGCTCCTGACCGTTGGGGACTTGAACGTCCGCCGCCAACGCTGGCCCCGATGCATCGATAGTGTTAGCTGGCAACTCCGCAGTCATGCGTTGCAGAATGTGCTGATCCTTTCGGAACTGTGGCTTGGCTCGATATTCCCGATTGATCTTTGAGATCGCTCCAGCGAAACTGGGCGGTGTCACAGAAGCTCTTTGGTACGGACGGTGTTCGGGGACTCGCAAATAGTGAACCCGTTACAGTCGAATCAGCTCTGAAATTGGCACAAGCCGCGGTCCGCGTGTTGGCCAAAGAGGAGAATTATCCGACGGCCGTTGTGGCCAGGGATACCCGCGCATCGGGAGAGATGTTGGAATCGGCTATTGCCGCCGGTCTCGCTTCGAACGGAGTTCAGGTCCTGCTCGCCGGTATCATTCCCACTCCTGCGGTCGCCTACCTTACCACAAGGTATTGCGCGTCTTTTGGCATCATGATTTCGGCATCACACAACCCGTTCCAGGATAATGGAATCAAGTTCTTCGGTCCGAACGGTTATAAACTCAGCGACGAATCCGAGCGCGCGATTGAGGCGGAATACTACTATCCCGGCAACCACCAACTACCAACCGGCAAATCGATCGGCCGTATCCGTACGATTCAGGAAGCGACAGAAGATTATGTCACGTTCGCGGCTTCCACTGTCGCGAAAGATTTTTCGTTATCGGGCGTCAAAATCGCAGTGGACCTGGCGAACGGTGCGGCGTACCAGACGACTCCCATGGTATTGACCATGCTCGGAGCCGAAGTCGATATGCACTCGAGCGCTCCAGATGGAATCAACATCAACGTTGATTGCGGAAGTACTCATCCGACAACTCTCTCTCGAATTGTTCGCGCGTCGGGCGCCGCATTCGGGATTGCACATGACGGAGATGCCGATCGGCTTTTATTATGTGATGAGCTCGGGTTTGCGCTGGATGGCGACGACCTGTTGGCGATCGCTGCAGCCGACTTGGTACTTCGGGATCAGTTGAACAAAAATACCGTCGTTGCAACGATCATGAGCAATTTCGGGCTGGACGAGGTCATGCATCGACATGGCGGCAAGGTTTTCCGCACCGAGGTAGGCGATCGATTTATCGTGGACGCTTTGGTTCAGCAGCAACTGAACCTGGGAGGCGAACAGAGCGGCCACATGATTTTCCGCGATTTTACGACGACTGGCGACGGTCTCGTCGCCGCTCTCCAAATCATCGCCATCATGTTGCGCACCGGCAAAACGTTGAGCGAGCTTCGTCAGATATTGAAAAAATTTCCGCAGGTTTTGTGTAACGTGGCAGTGAAGGAAAAAACTCCCTTTGAACAGTTTCATCTTCTGACGGTGCGGTTGCGCGAGGCGGAATCGAGGCTGAACGGGAAAGGCCGTGTGTTACTGCGCTATTCCGGCACCGAATCGAAAGCGCGCCTATTGCTTGAAGGTCTGGACACTGATGAACTTCACAAACTGGCAGAACCGATCGTCGCGGAGCTGGTAAAAAATCTCGGCGCGTGAACTATTTTGTCACAGGAACAGACACGGGTGTTGGAAAGACTTTCGTCGTCAGTGGACTGGTCCGGTGTTCGCGGTCCAGAGGGATCGATGCTGTCGGGATGAAACCGATCTGTACCGGTGACAACGCCGACGTGCGGCACCTTCTTGAAGCGTGCGGCTTTTGTGAGCCCGAACACATCATCAATCCCGTTTGGTACCGGACCCCGGTCGCACCGTATACCGCGTCGATGATCGAAAGTCGTCTCATCGACCTGGATGCGATTCGCCAGGTATTCGAGCAACTGGCGAGGCGACATTCCGGCGTGCTGGTCGAGGGCGCCGGCGGCATCATGGTCCCGATTTTCGCCGATTACGATTTTCGCGATCTTGCCCGAGATCTTCACTTGAACGTGCTGATCGTTGCCGCCAACCGACTAGGAGTCCTGAACCATGCACGGCTGACCGTCGAAGCCGCTCGCAGGGCAGGTCTGAAGACGTCCTTGATTATCTTGAATTCAATGAACGCTGACCCCGATATTTCCGAGCCCACGAACCTGAGCGTCCTTGAGAACCTTGTGGATGTACCGGTATTGGCGGTGGAACACAACCAGCATGAGTTTGAAGAACTCAGCAGGCGGCTATGGTAAAACCTAAAGCCCAACCGGGGATCACAGAAGGATACAAGAGGATTTGAACAGAAGGAAGCAAAGGCGATGAAGGTAGATACCGGTTTTGAACTGAGCGCCCGACAGCGGTTTCTACAACGCCCCTATTTGATTTTCGCTTCCAAACCCAAGCTGGCCGAACGTCACGCGCGCAAACGGAAGTTATCGAATAACAGAGACAATTTCGAAGCCTCCGCACTGATCCCCTCTTCATTTCCTTTGCCCTGCTATAGTTGGGAATCTTCGATTTTCGCGAGGCTTTTCAGAAAGTGATCAAGCTGCTAAGCGGGTGCGTTGGTCAACATCGGCGCGGCGGTTTGGTTTTGCACCTTCGCTTTTACCAAACATCCACGGCGCTCCAACATGCCCGAAGTTTGGTTGCGGCTCCGCCGCGCTGTTTCCTTCTGTTCAAATTGTCTTTGTTTGCTTCTGTGTACCGTTAACCTCGAGAAGGAAACCGCGCTCCTACCGACCACGCGTCCAGCCTGATTTCACGCTGACGTATCGGGCGTTCGGCAGAATAAATTTCCGCAACTCGATTTCCAGGCGCAGCATCGGAAAGCGCGTCATTAAGGAGTCCCCGAGCTCAGAAACCAATTGTTCTATGAGGCGCGCCCTACTGGTCTTGACGACCCTCTCGACTGCGGCGGCGACACTGGTATAGTCGACGGTTTTCTCTATTCTATCGTCTAAGGCTGCAAAAGTAGTCTCGATCTTAAACCGAACACAGACCAGCAATCTTTGAGGAGTTTTGCGCTCCTTCTCCGGCACGCCGATGGTGCCTTTCACCTCCAGATCGTTAATTTCGATCCATTCGTCGGAACATATCTGCCTATACGTTTCCAAAAATCGCGGCTCAACGGACGGTTCAGCCCACCCGAAAGCGAAGTTCTTTGATTAGTTTGCCACCAAATCGCTCCTTCAACTTTGTCAAAATCAGCGACTTCCACTGTCTGTCGAGCTCGTACAACACCGTGGGCTGCAGGACATTCACCACCAGGATGCCTTGATTCAGTCTCACCGGGCGAGAGTGCCTCGCAAAAAAATCGCCAACGATTTCAGCCCACGCAAAGAAGATTTCCTCTTCGCGCAGCCGTGCTTCCAGTCCAAGTTTCGGGGCGAGTTGAAGAAGCACCTCTCGAGTTGAGAGCGTCCGATCCAGCTTTTCGTCCGACTCAGGCAGCCCGCGCCACTCTTCAATCACTGTTTTGCGTAGCGATTTCGGCATAAGGAAAAGGGATAGCCCGGCGACAAGTGCGGACTTTCCGCTTCGTTTCGCAATATGGGCGTGTCCCACCCATCCTGCTAACTGTCTCCATCGCTTCCGATCGCTTCAACGGGACATCCTTCCATTGCCTCTTTACACAGGGCTTCTTCGTCCGGGTTCTCCGGCTGTTTATATACGTAGGAGTGACCACCGTCATCGTTGCGGGTAAAATTTGCAGGTGCCGTTTCGCGGCAAAGATCGCAATCAATACATTGGTCATCCACGTAAAATTGCCCAGCCACATTCTGCGGATACTTATTTGCAACGTCAGCCATAAGTTACCTTATAATCTCTTTAGCGATTCCCGAACCAAGTTATCTCCTGCGTCCTGTTCAAAGGCCCGCCAATCTAACGAATCAAACCGACACTGCAAGTCTCAGATCAATTCGCTACCCTGGAGTCCTCTTTTCGAGATTTGTCGGTCCGCGAACATCGCCCGGCCTTACGAATAACGCAAAGGTCAAAACGCTAACCGAACGGGGCGCGGCAAGGAAAGAACTCGAGGCTCTGCTTGGCCTTGGACAGACAGCAGAGTGCAAGTAAGATTTCGTATGACAGACTGGCCAGTGTTGCGTCCCAAAGAAGGTTGGCACGTGCTGCATCTCTTTTATCGAGTAGAGTTCGGCCAGTGGCAAGTGCTCACTTCCGAGCAGAGACTCTCGGCGAAGACGAACCTGTCCGCCTTAGTGCAGGAAATCCGATCCCTGCCTTCCACTCAGATCCTGACATTCAGCGTGGTCTCCCCAAAGGCAGACATCGGATTCATGCTCTTGACCGAGGATCTTCACACTGCAAACAGCATCGAAAAGAGGCTGACCTTGTCGTTGGGGGCTAATGTTCTGGCCCCGGTTTTCAGTTTCTATTCCCTGACAGAACGCAGTGAATACACCACCAGCGAAGAGGACTACGCCACTTCGTTGAGCGCCGAAAAGGGGTTGTCTCCCGGGTCGTCCGAGTTCGCACAGGAGCGCGGCGAATTTCGGCAGCGAATGCAGAAATATCTCCAGGACCGCCTTTACCCCAATATGCCGGATTGGCCCGTTTTTTGTTTCTACCCGATGACAAAAAGGAGGGATGCCGCACAAAACTGGTATATTCTCCCGTTCGAAAAGCGAAAAGAACTGATGTTAGGTCATGGCCGCATCGGGCGCCAATATACAGGGCGGGTTCGCCAACTTATCACTGGCTCGACCGGTTTGGATGACGGCGAATGGGGGGTATCTCTGTTTGCGCACGACATCTTCGAGATAAAATCAATTGTGTACGCCATGAGATTCGATGCCGTAAGCGCTCAATACGCAGATTTTGGAAAGTTCTATGTTGGCCTGCAGCTCCCACTGGACGATTTGTTTCGAAGGATCCAGTTGTAAATGGATAACAAAATGATCAAACCGAATGCGCCCCGGGAAAAATTGCGTGAACTGCGAGAGCTCCTGAAAGAAGTTGGTCCGTTATTAGTCGCTTATTCCGGGGGAGTCGACAGCACGTTTCTCCTGAGCGAAGCGACCGGAGTCCTGGGACACCGTGCTCTCGGCATTATTGCCGATAGCCCCAGTCTGCCACGGGCCGCTCTTGCTGGCGCGCTTGCGGCTGCGAAAGCGTTCGGAGCTAACTTGGAGGTCATTTCGACGACGGAACTTGACGACCCCCGGTATGCACGCAATCCAGTCAACCGCTGTTACTTTTGTAAACTCGAGCTGTTCACCAGAATGCAGAGCCTCGCGCTGGAACGCGGGTTTCGCACGCTAGCCTATGGAGAAAATGCGGATGACGCCTTCCAGGTACGACCGGGGGCCAGTGCTGCCCTGCAGTTTCGCGTGCTCGCTCCCCTCCGGATGACCGGCCTAACGAAGGCGGAGATCCGGCTACTTTCGCGCGAGCATGGTCTCCCGACTGCCGATATACCCGCACAACCTTGTCTCAGTTCAAGAATACCGTATGGCACGGTCGTGACCGGCAACGCGTTGAGAATGGTCGAACAGGCCGAGGAATATGTGCGGTCGTGCGGATTCGAAATTTTTCGCGTTCGTTACTTCGCTCAGGCGAACGAAGCTCCGAACGCAAAACTCCAAGTCGACCACGGCGAAATGGAAAAGTTATCCGCTGTGGAAAGCCAGATCCGAGAGGCAGTTCGCGCGATCGGTTTTGGCGACTTGATTGTGGATCCGGATGGTTACAGGGCGCCAGCCCGGATTGCGCATCGACCATAGGCAGGCCTATTCCGGCGGAGGTTGCACGCTGGAAGGTGGAGCAATATTTGTTTTGATCCATTCGCGTCTTTGAGTTATTGACTCATTTCCCCTCGTCCAAAGGCAAGACCTTCGTCAAGGGTTCAGTATGCATCCGATAATCCCAACAATTTTCTTCCTGGCTCAACAAACCGCTGTTCCTCAAACAGCTGCTCCCCAAACTGATCTGCTGCAGCTTTTGCCTTTTCTTTTCATGGGGGTCATCTTTTATTTTCTCCTGATTCGTCCCCAGCAGAAACAGAGAAAGCAACTTCAATTGCTGATCAAAAACCTCAAAACCGGCGATCGTGTCGTCACTAACAGTGGTATCCACGGTTTGATCGCAAATGTCAAAGAGACTACCTTTCTGCTTAAAGTTGCCGACAATGTTAAGATCGAGATCGACAAAAGCGCAGTGGTAGGAGTCGAAAAGACAGCAGAATCAAAACCAGCCGCTTCCGAAGCAAAACCGACCGCTTAAGCAGTTCGCCATGAACGCGACGTTGACCTTCTTTTTCGGGCTCTTCGTGCTGCTTCTTTTCGCCTGGTACTTTCTGACCGACAAGGAGAAGACAAAACGTGGACTGGGCACGACCTTGACGTTGCTGCTTTGCACTTTCTCGATCGATGCGTTCTTACCATTCGAACAAAAAATTCATCTCGGACTCGATTTGCAGGGCGGAACCTCATTTCTGGTCCGGTTGGTGCCGCCCGTTCCTGAAGATGGGGGTCGGCCACGCCCGATCACGCCGGAGATGCAAGAGCAGGCGGTCGAGGTCATCCGAAAACGTGTCGATGAATTCGGCGTCAGCGAGCCGGTAATCACCAAACAAGGGGCAGACCATATCCTGGTCCAGATCCCAGGATTGAACACGGCACAAGTCGAAACGGCGCGGCAGCAGCTGCAGCGGGTCGCGAAACTGGAGTTCCGGCTGGTCCACCCGAACACCGATCAACTTGTCCGGCAAATTGCTGCCGGCACGGCTTTTACCCCTCCGGGTTACGTCGTTCTCCCCTCTACTGAACGCCGAAACGGGCAGACCGAAAAACTGCTGGTCAAGCGACGACCGGAACTCACCGGACAGGACGTGGCAAGCGCCCGGCCCGTATTCGAGCAGCGAGGTTACGAAGTTTCATTGAGACTGACGCGAGCCGGCGCCGAAGCGTTTCGCCGAGTCACGCGCGATAACATCAATAATAGACTGGCCATTGTCCTCGACAACGAAGTCGTGTCGGCACCAAATATTCAAAGCGAAATTCCGAACGGAGAGGCGGTTATTACCGGAAACTTTACCGGCGACGAGGCGAAAAACCTTGCCAGCGTCATGGAAAACCCGCTGCAGACTCCGGTGGCAATTGATGAAACCAGGACTGTTTCGGCGACCTTAGGGCAAGACTCGATCTTCCGCGGAATTGCAGCAGGGTTGGCGGGACTCGCAGCAACGCTGGTGTTCGTTCTCGTCTATTATCGGGCGGCAGGCTTGGTTGCGTTCATCGGTCTCGCGGTAAATGGCATCCTCTTATTCGGCGCAATGTCGCTCTTCGGATTCGTCCTCACGCTCCCGGGAATTGCAGGGATCATCTTGACGATTGGGATGGCGATCGACGCCAACGTTCTTATCTACGAACGTCTAAGAGAAGAACTCGAGCACGGGAAGAGCCTCAAATCGGCGATCGATACCGCCTACCGCAAGGCGTTCAGCGCAATCGTCGATTCAAACCTTACAACCCTCCTGAAAGTTGCGATTCTGTTCTGGCTCGGTTCTGGTCCGGTTAAAGGGTTCGCGATCACCCTGACGATCGGCATCATCGCTTCGATGTTTTCTGCACTGCTGGTGACGCGCAACGTTTTCGGCTGGGCGTTGAAGCTGGGTTTGGTGAAACGCATCTCCATGCTGCATCTGATCAAATCAAAGAGTTTCGATTTTCTAGGCAAATGGCGCACCGCTTTGATTGCGTCCCTGGTCCTGCTGGCAGCGTCGATCGCAGCATTCGGGCTGCGAGGCAACAAGATGTTCAACATTGACTTTACGGGCGGCGACTTTCTGCTCGTCAAATCGGCGACGGAACTCCCGGAGGCGGACATTCGTGCGGCTCTTGGACACATCGGATTGGGCAATGCGGTGATCCAGCAGGAGGCGAGCGAGCAGAAGGGGCGCGCCTCGCATTTTGTTTCGGTCCGATCACCGTTTGGCACCTCGGACAAAATCGTACACCAATTGGAACAAAGCTTCCCAAAAGCGAGTCTGACCGTTGAGCGCTCCGAAGGTGTCGGCCCCATCATGGGAACGCAGCTTGCAACAACTTCTTTATTTGCCCTTGGAATTGCTGTCCTTGGCATTCTGCTCTACGTCACGATACGATTCGAATTTTCATTCGCCATCGGGACGATCGTCGCCATGCTCCACGACCTGATCATCACACTCGGCATTTTTGTGATCACTGGGCGCGAATTCTCGCTGGTGATGGTCGGGGCAATTCTGACGGTGGCCGGCTACTCGATCAATGACAAGATCGTTGTCTTCGACCGGATCCGCGAGGGTTTGCGCTCGGGCCGAAAGGGCTCAATTCAATACCTGATGAACGCCAGCATCAACGAGACGCTGAGTCGAACCATTCTGACGAGCGGCGTAACATTGATTTGCATGCTTTCGCTTCTGATCTTTGGCGGGCCGGTGCTCGCCGATTTCGCGTTCACCAACGTCGTGGGAGTGATCGTAGGCACCTACTCTTCCATCTTTATCGCTGCACCGATCGTTCTCTGGTGGTCGAATTTGCGAAAGGGAAATCTGAGGCACGAAGTCTCCAGACCGCAAGAATCGGGCGCTAAAGGAAAACCGGTTGCCGCGAAGTAACGACCGGCAAGAGAATGGTGCCAGAAGCATTTTATGCAATCGTTTGCAGGCACTTCCGGCCCCAATGCCAATCTTCGACACTTGGGCGCTTAATTGTCTTTCGAATGGGTCAGAATGAACAGATGCGCTAATCGACCAACTCCGCCCTATCCGTATTCGCCATGTCGACTATCAAGGATGTAGCTGCCTTGGCGGGAGTCTCCTATACGACCGTCTCCCACGTGATCAATAAAACACGGCCTGTGAGCGATAAGGTGCGTGGTGAAGTCGAAGCAGCAATCCAGCGTCTGAATTACGTTCCCAGTGCGGTGGCGAGATCCTTGAAACAGCAATCCACCTGTACCATTGGGCTCCTGATCTCCAATAGTTCTAATCCTTTTTTTGCGGAATTGGCGCAGGGAATTGAAGACATCTGTTATCGTGCAGGGTACACCGTAGTTCTATGCAACTCCGATGATCAACCCGAACGGCAACAAACCTATTTGCGAGTGCTGCTCGAGAAACGCATAGATGGGCTGATCATTTGTTCCGCTGGGGATGACCTGGGACTGGCTGAACATGTGCGGGAAGCGAACGTGCCGATCATTATTGTCGACCGAGCAGTCAAGGGGGTAACCTCTGACATTGTACAGATCGATCATTTCAAGGGAGGCTATCTCGCCACGCGTCACCTGCTGGAACAGAAGCATAAATCCATCGGATGTATTGCCGGACCTGATACCACAACTGTCAGTACCGACCGCCTGAATGGATATCGAAAGGCGCTCGCGGAAGCTGGCGCACCGTTTCGGCCTGAATGGGTTATCAGAGGAGATTTCACCGCAGAAGGCGGCTACAAGGCCGCTCGCATCTTGCTGAAGAGGGCAGAGATAACCGCGGTGTTTGCGAGCAACGATCTCATGGGCATCGGCCTGCTACGATTTGCCGCTGAGCACGCAATTCGCGTACCGAACCAATTGTCAGTAATCGGTTTTGACGGTATCGACCTCGGCCGCTACATCTACCCGGCGCTGACGACTGTCGGCCAATCGATTCGCCGGCAGGGCGAGATTGCCGCCGGAACCCTTTTGGAGCGTATCCGCAAAGGGGGGGAAGGCCGGCTGCGCAAGATTTTGATGACTCCTGAACTCACGGTCCGCGAATCCACCGGCACTGCGTCTCCCTTCCTTCTGAGCAGGCACGAGTAAGCAAAGAATTCAGGATTCAGGAGTTACGGAATGACGGTTGCTTTCCATTCAGTCAGTTTCCCTGGTATGAAGACTTCGAATCAAAAGCAGCCGACTTCCGTATATCTGGTGCCGGGTCATGTCTAATTCGTATGCTGCACTCCTGATTCCTGACCTCTAAGCCTACTGCGCCCGATCCGCAATTCTGGCTCGGTAAGAGTCCAGGATCACGGCGAGGATGATAACTCCGCCGGTGATCATCTGCCGCACGAAATCGCCGACACCAATCAAAATAAGGCCGTCCGCAAGGACTCCGATCAGGCAGGCGCCGAGGAACGTTCCGATGAGCGAGCCGCGGCCGCCGTTCAGGCTTGTGCCACCGATAATCACCGCTGCAATCGCGTTCAGCTCGAAGCCGGTACCGAGAATCGGACTCGCGATCGTCAGTCGAGCCATATAAATAATGGCGCCAATGCCGACGGTAAGACCGGAAATGACGAAAGCTGCGACCTTGAAAGTGAACGTATTGTGACCCGACAGTCGCACCGCCTCTTCATTATTGCCGATAGAATAGATGAGCCGGCCGAACACTGTTCGCGTCAAAACAAACCATCCGAGTAAGACCAACGAAAGAGCGACTAGGAAGATCGCGGGCACTCCGAATAGCGTCGCCGTCCCGAAGTTGTTGAACATATTTGGGAACTCAAACAACGTTCGGGCATCGGTGACCTCTAACGCACCACCGCGGGCAATATTGAGCATCCCTAAGGTGACGATGAAAGATGGGACGTTCCAGAAGCTGGAGACGAATCCATTCATGAAACCGCAGATCATGCCGACAATGACGCTTGCCAACCCTGCAGCCGCTATCGCTACGGGGACCGGCACCGACTCGCTTTTGAGAACCAGGCCGGCCACCATCGCACAGAGCGCCATAACCGACCCGACGGAAAGGTCAATGCCGCCAATCAGGATCACGAAGGTCATCCCGGTCGCCATGATTAGATTGATTGTGATCTGGGTCAGGATGTTCGTTACGTTCGACTCGTCCATGAAATGGGGAGCGAAAGCCGAGAAAACGGCGATCAGCACAACAAGTGCGATTCCAATACCGGCTTCCCGCAACACCCTTTGCAGAACGGCTTTTGCCGGCGTTTTGGAGCCTCCCAATTTGGCCTGGTCGGAGATCCCGCGGTTCTCATCCACGATGCGTTCGACCTTAGCTGCTGCGATCTTCCGCCTGCGGTTTAGCTGCCAAATACTCGCTGTAGGCGAGTGACAGGATGCGTTCTTCATCAAATTCGTTGCGATGAACTTCGCCCACCAGCCTCCCGCGCGAGAGAACAAGGATTCGATCGCAAATCACCATCAGTTCAGGAAGTTCGGATGAGACAACCAGAAGAGCTTTGCCAACCTTCGCCAGTCGCCGCAGCAAAGTGTAGATCTCGGCCTTCGCTCCTACGTCGATCCCACGGGTCGGCTCATCGAGCATGATGATCAAGGCGTCCCGAAATAGCCATTTCGCGATGATCAGCTTCTGCTGGTTCCCACCTGAAAGCTCGCGTGCCGTCTGTTCAACAGATCTGGATCGGACATCGAGCTCTCGGACCCAGTGCCGCGCCGTTGCGCGCTCGGTCTGAACTCGCAACAGGCCGGCGCGCGAGACCTGAGCGAGGTCGGTCAGCGTGACATTAACCCGTAGCGGCATCGCCAGGACCAGTCCCTCTTCCTTTCGATTCTCAGTTAGCAGGCAAACCCGATGCCGCACGGCGTCCAGAGGATCGGCGAATGCGACGCGCTGTCCATCCTGATACATCTCTCCACCGTGACGTCGATCAGCACCGAAGATTGCGCGAAGCAATTCGGTTCGACCCGAGCCGACCAACCCGGCAAGCCCTAAGATTTCGCCATAATTCAGCTCAAATGAGACCGGATACGAACTGCCGCGAGCGCGTAGCCCGTCCAAACGCAATGCCGGCTCTCGTTTGGTCGGAGCCGGACTGGCCGTTTCAGCAGCATCTGCCTCGATGGCGTGCGTCGCTGCCTCCAGTGGTCGCCCGACCATTAAACGGACGAGCTCCGGCGCGCTTGTCTCGGAGAGGGCAAAACTCTCGATTCGCCGTCCATTCCTGAGCACGGTTACTCGATCGCACAGCTCGAAAATCTCTTGCAAATGGTGTGAAACATAGATGACCGTCACCCCGGAGGCACGCACACTCCGAATAATCTCGAACAATCGCGTCACCTCCCGCGGAGTGAGCGTCGCGGTCGGCTCATCAAGGACAAGCAATCGGCCGGTCGACGAAAGCGCCTTGGCAATTTCGACGAGCTGGCGTTGTGCAATCCCAAGATGCTCGAGCCGAATCGCCGGATCGAGCTCAAGGCCTACTCTTTTCAGCAGATCAATAGCACGGCGCCTCAACGTGGCGCGGTCTAGCATCACGCCGAAACGCCGCGGTAGCCGTTCAAATAACAAGTTCTCGGCGACGGACAAATACGGCAATTGATTGAACTCCTGGTAAACAACGCGGACGCCGGCTTCCAGAGCGTCAAGGGGGGTACGAGGCCTGTATGGAGCACCGAGGAAACGCATCTCGCCGGCGTCTGCCGTATAAGCACCGCTCAAAATCTTGATGAGTGCAGATTTTCCGGCCCCATTTTGGCCGACAAGCGCGTGAATCTCACCTGGTGTAAGCGCAAAATCGACGGACTCGAGTGCGGTGACTCCGGGGAAATACTTGAAGATACCGTGCAGCTCCAGGATCGGCTCCATCTATTGTCCTATCCCCGAAAATAACATGCAGTTTGTGCTGATCAAAACGGGCTTTCCAAGGCGTTCCGAGCCGGCCTGGTCCGAGAGGAAGCATTTCTTACCATTTATGGCGATCTGGCTTGCTCCATGGCGGCCGGACCCGCTCGACCCAATGACTCAGAAATTGGCGCTTTACCGCCAGGCCGCCCTGGACCGCCTTGAAAAAGCCAGCTGACCCTTCTGCAAAATAGAGGTATTTTGGGCAGGAAAAGGTGCAAAGCCGGTCGGGCACAAGGCGACTGGTCTTGCAGGAGTTTAGTTCGCCGGGGCAGTCACTAACTCGATCGGCGTCTTGATCCAGCCTGAGAGCTTCTCCCCTTTCAAAGCTTTCATTGCGTAGTCAATTCCGTTGGCAGCCATTTTGCTGCCGAACTGGTCGATGGTCGCTAGCAATTTGTGTTCCTTGAGCAGCGGCTGGACGGCGGGGATGTTGTCGAAGCCGACGACCTGGATCTTTCCCGACTTGCCCGCTGCATCGATCGCCTTGATCACTCCAAGTGCCATTGAATCGTTGGCTGCCATCACTCCCTGAATGTCGGGATGCGCCGTCAGCATATTCGTGAAGACAGTATTTGCTTCCTCCGTCTCCCAATGCGCCGTACGGGAATCCAACAGATCGAGCTTGCCTTCTTTGACTGCATCGTCAAATCCAAGTTTGCGCTGTTGAGCGTTGTCAGCCCCCGGATTTCCCTCGATGATAACAACTTTGCCGCCAGATCCAAGCGCCTTGGCTAACACGTCTCCCGACATCTTGGCTCCAGCTCGATTGTCGGGGCCGACGAAAGCTAAGTCCACACCAGCCTGCTTCTTGGCTGCGTCGTCAAGCGCGACATCAATGTTAATCACCACAATACCGGCTTTGATTGCGCGCGCTACAGGCGGGACTAGAGCGCGTGAATCCGCAGGCGCGATCACGATTCCGTCGACTTTCTTGGTGATAAAATTTTCGACGGCATTGACTTGAGTATCGATGTCCGTCTCGGAATGCATCCCGACCGGGAGAAGGGTTAAGTCTCCACGTTCCTGGACATGTTTGACCGCGCCTTCCTGCATATCCTTAAAGAATTCGTTCGCAAGCGATTTCATCACCAGCCCGATCACTGGTTTCTTATCCTGCGCATACCCGAAAGTGAGACAGCTCAACGCGAAGCCGATCCCCAGAAGCAGAGTTCTGAACGGTTTGTTTATTCTAGTCATGGGATAGTTCTCCAATTGGTCGGATGAGAAGGAGGGATAGATGATGTTGTTGACTGTGGATCGCCGCGAACGAGTCGCCGCTCGGGCGCAGAATGAAGGGTTTGATCAACCTCTTTGGCAAGACAGCTTTCATAAACTTGAGGAAGAACAGCACCGCGACGCCCAGGCGGACGCAGTGGACGGTTCGTTCCGGAGGGGATTGAAACTTTGGTTTAAACGATAAGCGCACCGTTCGCGCAAACGTTTGCTACTAAAGTATTAACTTCGCTCCTCCAGGTCAAGAGATATCCGCACTGTCCTCGCTTCCCCGAGATATCGCTCAGCCCTGTTACGCCCGATCTCCTTGAGGAAGCCTGCCTGGCGACTCCCCTATCGCCGCGTTACAGCCTTCAGCGGGTAGCAGTACGCCAATTCAGAAAGCACTTTAGCGTCTCGATTACCTTAGCGACCCTTGGACTCGAGCTTCCTGATCACCCCTCAGCTCAGCTGGATCGATCAGATATGATATCGGCTCGAACGATGCGGAGAGGTTCGAGGTGCAATTGAATTCACTCTTCTGGATTGTTGCTGTTTGCCCAATCCCAGCAGAGCGTATCGAGAAGATAGCTTAGCGATAACACCAATGTCCGTGACTCCAATACCGATCGTGCCAATAAGGTCGCCTGTAGTACTCGTACCCGTAAGGACCATAGTAATAGCCGCCCGGGTAATACGCTGGACCATAAAAGTACGGAACAGGGACCGGGATCGGCAGACCGAAGCGCACGAAGATACCCGCTTGCGCCTTAGGTTGAGCCGTCAGTGCAACGGCAAACATCATTGCCGAAACAAGAAAAATTTTTTTCATATCGTTACCAGTGCAGACGTAGAACCATCATTCGCGGTTACGCCGCGCAGCAACGGTTGCCTTTTTGTAAGCGCAGCGTTTCGCTCTGGCTCCTGAGAACCAAATCGGTTGATCTCCAGGTGCAGCTACGGAGACCTTCCGTCTTCGGGACCTTTGCTTCCTCCGATACCGGAGTCTGCCAACACGCTCACACGCAATCCGCCGACCGGGTCTACATCAGACCATCGGTCGAAATTTTCCAACCACCTCGCAGAATCGCTCCGTAATCTGGCCCAGTGAACAATGTTCTACCGTGTAAATGAGCTCTTCGAAGACGTTGCCTCCTTGCTCAACCACTGTTGATAGCCGATCGAGGCTCTGCAATTTCTCTCCGGCATGCCGCTTCTCAAAATCCTGTAACCGATCGCGTTGAAGTTGCTTCTTTTCCTTAGCCGTTCGGATCATGTGGACCTCGGGCCAGTTTCCGTCGGGATCGTTGTATCGGTTGAGCCCTACCACCGGACGAACCCCGTTGCAGATCTGGCGTTCCAACAAGTAGCCGGCTGCCTGAATCTGGCTCCGCTGGTAACGTCGCTCGACCGCACCCAGCACTCCCCCCTGTTGCTCGATTTCACGGAACTCTTCCAGGATCGCTTCTTCCACGGCGTTACCCACCACCTTCATTCCGGGCGATCCCTGGAGCGTGTTCATCATGTGTTTAAATAATCCGCTTTCTTCGAGCAAAATTGCCTGTGCATGAGCCGCGTAACGGGCGTATTCCTCGCTCGGGGTGGTAAATGGCTCATCCGCCGAATTGCTATGACAGGAATTCGTCGCGTTCATGTAAGCCAACATCAGCTCCAGAGCCGTTCTTGTGAGATTGTTCGGCCAGTCCGCTGCGATCAACGATCGACCGCTCGTCTGCGTGTGAAGCTTCAGGGTTTGCGCTCGTTTGTCCGCACCATAAACGTCGCGCATTCCTATTGCCCAGATCTTCCGGCAGATGCGCAAGAGCGCGATATATTCAATATCCAGCCCGCAATCCAGAAAGAATGAAAGCCGCGGCCCGAACACGTTCGCGTCCATGCCGCGATTCCGAAAGTAATCTACGTACGCGAACCCGTTCGAAAGAGTGTAGGCAGCCTGCTGAACCGGTGTCGCGCCCGCTTCTGCGATGTGGTATCCACTGATCGATATCGGATACCATTTCGGCATCTGTTGTGAGCAATAATCTACCATGTCCGCCAGAAAGCGGAGAGAGGGTTCGATCGGGAAAATCAACTCGTTCTGAGCTTGAACCTCTTTCAGAACGTCGGCCTGGATCGTGCCACGCAACTTGGCAGCGACATCTGATCCGAATCGATGTTTTGCCGCAGCAACGTACATGGCCAAGAGAATCGGAGCCGGACCAGAGATCGTCATGGAAACGGAAACATCGGGCTGATCGAGAGCAAACCCAGCATATAGCCGCTCCATATCCTCAATGGTGTCAATCGCTACTCCACCCTCCCCGATCTTCCCGAAAACTCCATCAGCACCAGCGCCAACCCCGTAAAGGGTCGGACCATCGAACGCAGTGCTCAATCGTTTGCTGCGTTGGTTGCGCGACAAATAATGGAATCGAGCGTTAGTGTCCTCGGCCAGACCCAAGCCGGCAAATAATCGCGTCGGTTCTTCACTCCCGATTTTAACGCCACTTTGTTGTTTTTCGTTCTCTGTTGGTTCCGCTGAGCCAGGATCCAGGTACTGCTCCGCATAGGCACTCGTCAGGAAAGGAAATTCCCCCGGCAATCCCTCGTCCCACAAGAAGCGCGCAATTTCTCCGGGCTCATCCAGGTCTGGTAAGGCCAGACGCGGTAGACGTAGTCCCGTCGGAGTCACGGTAAAACCAATTTTGTCCTTGGCTTCTCGCCATGTTTGCAACATCCGTTCCCCCAAATCGCGGTCAGTACGCGCCTTTTGCACTTGGCCAAGACCGGAATGCCGGTAGTTCTCGATGGCGGCAATAATTTGTCCGAGTGAAGTCATCGGGAAAAGAATTCCGAATTAGAAGCCAGAAAATACCAGGAGTTCAGGAGTTCCAGAATTCGCGACTAGTCCCAGTGCATCGTCTCATTCTCAAATGCGAGTCAAATGAAGTACCAGAAGTGCAAAGGCCGCCAACTCCTGGCCCCTTGAACGCTTGCAAGTCCTGAATTCTTCCGCTTCATCCCTATTCCCGTCCAAGAAAGCTTTCGAAAAGCTGGTCCACCCCTGTATCGCGGTGGCGGTTGGCCTGGGTACGTAGCAACGCTTGACCCTTTTGATTTGCCCGAATCCGGTATTCAATTTCGGCGACTGCAGTTTTGCACCCTGGCAAATCAGATTTATTTACCACGATTGCATCCGCGGAGTCGATCATGGCGATTTTCTGCAATTGAAGCTGGCTTCCGTAATCCGGCGGCACAACGAGGACCGCTTTATCAACGCCCCCGAGCGCTCCACTTCCGAAGGGAATCGCCTCCTGACCAGTGCCGACCGTCTCGACCAGTATGACATCAAACAGCTCGCTTTTGCGGAGAATGTCCAAGCATCGATGCGTCGATGGACTAAGTCCTCCTGTCTGACCTCGCGTGGCCAGGCTCCTCATGAACACGCGATCATCCTGGGAATAAATCATCGTAGCCCGGTCGCCAAGGAGCGCACCCGACCCGATCATGCTGGGATCATGAGCAAGGATCGCAACACGCTGGTTTTGCGGCCGAGAGCGAAGAAACCGATAAACCAGTTCATCGATGAGTGTTGTTTTTCCGGCGCCTCCGGGGCCGGTCAACCCAATCACCTTGGTTTTGCAGTCAGGCTTGGTGGCAGCCGGAATCTGTTCAGGTGAGCCGGGGGCGCCGCGTTCTCCAAGCGTCAACTCGCGTGCCAAATATTGGTCGGTGCCGATGAACAATCGCTCGTAGGGTTGCTGAACGACGTCGCGGTACTGTGCCCTGAGATAGCCCAACATTTCCGCGAGGGGCGTTCCGGCAAAGAAAATCCGATCAACACCCCGTGCATACATGATCTTGGCCTCCTCCGCCGTGATCGTTCCACCGCCGCCTCCAAAAATCTTGATCATCGGGGTGAGACGAAGTTGGTTTAACCGGTCGAGGACTTCCTCAAAAAATTCAACATGCCCGCCGTTGTAGGTCGAGATACCAATCGCAACCGCATCTTCTTGAAGAGCAGCCCGCACGATGTCCCTTGCCGAACGATTGTACCCCAGATAAACGACTTCGACGCCGTGGCGAATGAATTCGAGGTTGATCGTGTTGATGGCGCTGTCGTGACCGTCACAAATCGGAACGGCCGTCAGGATCCGAGTTGCAGGCATTGGATAAGGGAGTTCAGGAGTAGGAGGAGTTCAGAAGGCGCTCATAGCTGAATAACGGCCTCGCAACCGACGTATCCTTAAAATTCTTCCTTCGATAACCGATTCGGGTCGCATTCTGCATTCCTGTACTCCTTTCGCGATCATTCCTCCATCACGGCATCGGGCAGGTTATTTTTGCCATCGGGATTGGGCGGAAAATGGGCGGCGAGCAACGCGCCGACCTTTTGAACGCCGTGCACTAGCGCTTCGGTAAAATCACCACGTCTCAGACTAGACTCCATTCCCTCAACGACTTCACGCCAGAAGTCATCGCCGCATTTGGCATGAACACCAGTGTCGCCGACCACCGCAAATTGATGCGACACCGGAGCGACGAAAATCAGGACCGCGTTCCGCAACGGCGTCTGATTCATTTTCAGCCTGGTGAAGCAAAGGCCGGCTGCATGGAGCGCATCGCTCGTTTTTCGGCGGCTGATGAAGACGCGGATGTCACCGCTCGTTCGTTTTTCGGCAGCAGCAATAGTCGACACAATTCTGTCGTGGTCGATAGCTTTGAGAAAATGATGCGGTTTCATGCGAGATCTGAATCCAAATCACCAGCCACCGCTCGCGCCGCCCCCGCCACTGTCGCCTCCGCCCCCGGAAAAGCCACTGTCCCCACCCCCTCCGGAAAAGCCCCCTCGGCCTTCGCCCCCTCCACCAATCCACCAGATTCCCCCAGATCCCCGTGACCCTGAACTCGTGTAGACGGTTCCACGGCGAGCAGCGCGCAGCCATGACAATGCGACGATCCCAAGCACCACAAGAAGGATAATCAGGTCGACCATGCTTTGCTGGCTCTTCTGCCCCTGAGCGCGCGTCTGGGCAGCCGTTCGGCCAGTCCCTTTGTACTCCCCTTGGGTTGCCGCGATCATGGCGTTCACCGCCGCCGTTATGCCGCCGTTGAAGTCGCCGGCCCGGAAACGAGGCGCCAGCTCATCGGAGATAATCCGTTTGCAGATTGCATCCGGGAGCGCGCCCTCAAGACCATATCCGGTCTGGATTCGCGCTTTCCTGTCTTTCACAAACACGAAAAGAATCGCGCCGTTATCCCGACCCTTCTGGCCGGGTTTCCACGCGCGGAATGCCTCCTGAGCGAAATCCTCGATTGCCGTGTTCGCGGACAAGCTCGGATAAATTACTACCAGAATCTGGTTCGAGGTCTGGCGCTCGAAATCCTGCAATCGCCCGTCGAGCTGTTGAGCCGTCCGCGGATCAATCAGCGAGGCATAATCATTGAAATAATGCGCGGGCTCGGGCGGCACCTCGACAGCCATCGCGTGCAGGATAAACAGCCCGAGAGCGGCAGCGAGAGAAGCACGGATTGAGAATTGAGCTATCAGTTTCTTCATCTGCGAAACCCGTGCAATCTGCATACGGACCAGTGCGCGACCACTGCCGGCAGCTGCAAGAAAGCTAAGCTCGTTGTGACTCCAGCGCCAGGGCAACCGCTCATTTCGGGCTGGGACTTGGGCTGAATGACGGGAAACTGACGCTCGGAGCCGCCTCCGCACCCGCCGAGCTTTGGAAGTACGGCTTCGGTTGGAAGCCAAACCAACCGGCGTATATCACCGTCGGAAACGACCGTACTTGCGCATTGTAACCTTGTGCGGTGTTGTTGAAATCACGGCGTGCTACCGCAATCCGATTTTCCGTGCCTTCGATCTGAGCCTGAAGGTCGCGGAAGTTGTTGTTTCCCCTTAGCTGAGGGTAATTCTCGCTCACCGCCAGGAGGCGGCTCAAGGTGCCGCTAAGTGCGTTTTGTGCCTGCTCGAACTGCCGAAGTTGCTCAGGGTCAGTTGGAGCCTTCGAGGGGTCAATCGTGACTCTGGTGGCATTTGCCCGTGCGTTGATAACGTCGGTCAGCGTGGTTTTCTCGAAATTGGCTGCTCCCTCGACCGTTCGCACCAAGTTGGGAATCAGATCCGCTCGACGTTGATATTGCGTCTGTACCTGCGCCCAAGATGCATCCACTGCTGTAGAGGACCTCACCAACCCGTTGTATCCGCCAGCGATGCTCAAACCGAACAAGATAAACCCCAGGATGATAATCCCGAGACAACCAAGACCGAGAACGACGGCTTTGTTCATGATAATAGCGCAATACAGATGCCGTGCGAACTCGAAAACGCAAGCTTGTTTCCGCACCCTTGACCTGCAGCGCCGCAGGGCGCGACGCGGCGAGTCGCAGCCAAAGCCGGTTCCGCCGCATTGGCGGCTCGCTCTAAGGGCGGTGTCTCGAACGGAATGCCGGTGTTTGCCACTCCCCAACTCCCTTAAGGAAAGCGTCCCGCTTGCCGGCTTACCCATCGCTCTGATAACTCTTCCAAGGAATTTCGCTTGATCGATTGACGCTCCGAAAAACCCCGGCTACTATGTACCCCTCATCCGAAAAAGCATCCGATTGACACGATTTTTATGCCCGAAGTTATTGTGAGAAAAGGTGAGCCTATCGACAGAGCGCTTAAAAGGCTGAAAAACAAGCTCGACGCAGAGGGCATTATGGAAGAGGTTCGTCGTTTGCGCGCTTTCGAAACGCCTTCTCAGAAGGTTCGCCGGAAAGCGAAATTGGCGGCCAAACGCGGCAAGTTGAAGTTCCGTTTCAATCCATAACCTTCTCGATCCAAGCGCCTGGCCAACTCCAGGAAAACTAAGCCCGGCTTTAGCCGGGGTTTACTTCGCATACAGACCGAGCACCGCTGCCACGAGGCCTTCCACATCGTATTGGGCGGCTTCCACGTCGACCGGCAAGCCTTTCTTCCGCATCGTCTCGGAGGTGATTGGGCCGATACTTGCCGTTTTCATCTCTGGCGGCCAAGGAAGCTTCAATGCCAGAAAATTTTCTACTGTCGAGGAGCTGGTGAAAGTTACAAGATCCGCTCCCTCCGCTTGAAATCTTTCCAGGGCGCCCGACATATCCTCTGTTTCCGGTACCGTCCGATAAGCGACGGCCTCGTCCACAATGGCGCCGAGTTCCGTTAGTCTCTTCGGCAAAACCTCCCGTGCGTTCAGAGCTCTCACCACGAGAAACTTCAGGTTCTCGACGCTGCCAAATTCCAAAACGCCATCGATGATCGCCTCTGCAATGAATTCCTTTGGCTGCACATCGACCGCCAGGTGGAAGTTTTTGATGCGTTGAGCGGTAGCCGGCCCAATCGCCGCAATTTTCACATTCCCGATACTGCGAGCATCGTCATAGAGGCGGTAGAACATATCAAAGAAAGCGTCGACGCCGTTGGCGCTCGTAAAAATCAACCAGTCGTATTGAAATGCATCGCGCACCAATTCACCGAATTCCATAAGGTTTTCAGGGGCTTGGACCCGGATGGTCGGCAGTTCGTAGACATCCGCCCCTAAAACTCTTAATTTCGCAGCAAAAGCACTTGCCTGTTTCCGGGTACGTGTCACGACGATCCGCCGGCCAAAGAGCGGCCTTCTCTCAAACCACCGCAGTCTGTCGCGCAATTCGACCACTCGACCGAAGACCACAATCGCCGGCGACTGAAATCCGGCTGAGGCGGTAACGATGGACTCCAGCACCCCGACGAGAGTTTCCTGACGCCCGGTCGTTCCCCAACGAATCAGGGCAACTGGGAGGTGGGGATCCGCTCCATTCGCCAGCAGCTGCGGAACGATCGACGCAAGGCGATCCGTCCCCATCATCATCACTAAAGTCCCCTTTCCCGCTACCAGCGCCTTATAGTTAATGGCAGTCTTCTCTTTGGCCGGATCCTCATGGCCGGTAAAAACCGTAAAAGAGGAAACAAAATCCCGATGGGTCAACGGTATCCCTGCGTACGCGGGGACCGCGATTGCCGAGCTTATCCCTGGCACGATTTCGAACGTCAAACCCGCTGCAGCCAGTGCTTCGGCTTCTTCGCCTCCTCTTCCGAAGACGAACGGATCGCCCCCCTTCAACCGCACCACACGTTTCCCTTCCTTTGTCTTATTAACCAAAAATTGGTTGATCTCTTCTTGATGTATTGTGTGCTGACCGGATTTTTTCCCCGCAAACACAATCTCCGCATCTGCCGGCGCCCATTTCAGGATCTCAGGGTTGCAAAGATAATCGTAAACAACGACTTGCGCCTGTTCGAGGGCCTCCCTTGCACGTACGGTAACCAGTCCGATATCGCCCGGACCAGCTCCGGCAAGCACGCAAAGTCCTTTACTTTCGTTCATCATAAATCCTGTTAAAAAGCGCGGCTGCCGCCGCCCTCGGCGTCTTGAATTCGCCCGAAACCGTTCCGAACCGCGGTTCGTCGCTTGCATCAAAAATGATCGCCTCGCAGCGCAGCTCATTCCCCTTCAGCCAGGTCCGAAGCCCAAGTGGCAAATTGCAGCCGCCACCCAATAACCGCAAGAACTCCCGTTCGACGCCAGTGCAAAACCAAGTCGACGCGTCGTTAATGTTGGCCAGAAAATGGTGAAGCTCCGATTCATTAGCTCTGATTTCCAAGCCGATCGCACCCTGTCCTGCTGCTGGTAAAATTTCCACTAAATCCGTCACGAACAGCTGACCGCTCTCAAACTCCAAGAGGCCGGTAGTGAGGCCGTAGCCGAGTCTCGCCAGGCCGGCTTTCGCTAACACAAGCGAGTTCCATGAATCTTCGGCCAGAAGCTTGGCGATGCGGGTAGAGACATTGCCGCGGATGTTTGCCACGCGCAAATCCGGCCGATGGACCGCTATCTGGCGAGCCCTCCGAGGGCTGCTGGTCGCTACGAC
Source organism: Verrucomicrobiota bacterium (assembly GCA_019246215.1). Taxonomy (GTDB): domain Bacteria; phylum Verrucomicrobiota; class Verrucomicrobiia; order Chthoniobacterales; family JAFAMB01; genus JAFAMB01. The sequence continues at coordinate 3,234 of JAFAQT010000053.1, read as the reverse complement.
TCCCCCTGCAGGGATTTCGCGCAGGGACTTCGCGGACTTGGAGATCAGGACGTCCACTGGGTCGTGCCGCGGCAAGGTCGCCGTCAACTCGAGTCCCGGCGCTAGTTCGGTCGGCAGGTCCTTCAAAGAGTGCACCGCAACATCAATTTCTCGACTCAACAGAGCCTCTTCTAGCTCCTTGGTGAACAATCCCTTGCCAAGTTTCGGTCCTGGCTTGCTGAGACTGATATCGAGTCTTCGATCACCGGTTGTACGGACGATCCGGACTATAATTTCCGACGTCTCCGGTAGCCGCTCGAGGGCTTGTTTGACAAGTTCAGCTTGGGCCAATGCCAGCTGGCTACCGCGAGTTCCAAGAACAACTCTCTTCACGTGCGCGGGCACTCGATTGCCGCCGATGTAATCGCCCGTTCGGCGATCCGGTCTAACCATGCCTCGAAATCTTGAACATGTTTTTCGATCATGTGATCGCAAGCTTCTGCCTCCTCCTTCCGGGCCTCCAGTGTGCGCGCTGCGATCGCCTGGAGCGAATCCAGATCATAGACATAAACGCCGTCCATCTGGTGGACAGCCGGATCGACGTCTCGGGGTATGGCAAGGTCGATTATGAAAAGCGGTCGATCGCGCCGCATTCTCAGGACCGGCTCGAGCTTGGCCCTCGTCACGATTGCGTGTGGCGCAGCAGTGGAACTGACCAGGATGTCCAGATCGCGAAATTCGTCTTCCCAATGATCAAAACGGATGGCTCGCCCGCCGATTGCTTCGGCTAGTTCTGTCGCTCGTTCGAACGAGCGATTCGAGACAAACAATTGCCTGGCTCCCTGCGACTGAAAGCTCCAAGCCGTTCGTTCGCTCGTCTCGCCGGCACCCAAGATCATGATTTTATGTGCTTTAAGTTCCCCGAAAATCTGTCGAGCCAGATCCACGGCCACAGAACCGACGGAAACACTGCCACGAGTGATCGCAGTTGCCGATCGTATGTGCTTGCCGACGTGGAATGCCTTTTGGAAAAGCCGGTTCAAGATTCTGCCCGTCGTCCCCAACCTCGCGGCTGCCTCATAGGCTCGTTTAACCTGCCCAAAAATCTCCGTCTCGCCGAAGACCATTGACTCGAGCCCGGAAGCAACCCGAAACAAATGCCGGATTGAGGAAACAGCCTGTAAACGGAAGAGATGCTGGAACGCGCTGGCCTCGACTGGTCCATAGAAACTATGAAAAAGAGGTTCGATGGCCAACTGTGAATCGTGCGTGACGATATAGAATTCTGTTCGGTTGCAGGTCGACAGGAGCACACTTTCCAGGACGCTCGGAACCTGCGAGAGTCGAGTCAACGAATCGGCCAGCGCCGAGTCTGGAACCGCAAATCGTTCCCGGACCTCAACATTTGCCGTCTGATGACTGATGCCGAAACAGAGTATTTGCATTAAAGCGATGGACGCTCAGAGATAAACCGGATCCCCCAAAACGTGCTCAATAACAAGCTAAAAGCAACGATCGACAGGGTCGCAACCCACTTGGCCGCCATAGCATGGCGTACCCTGGCGATAAGGATGCCGCCGTAGACGCACCAAACCAGGATAGACCATACCGCCTGCAGCCAGTTGATGTGCCCGCCGATCAGAAACCCCGTCGCGAGCCCAACCGTGAAGAGAATAAATCCCAGCCACAGCAGACGGGAATTCACGACTGACAATGCTGTGATCGGTGGAAGCCGGTAAAAGATTGAGCTGGGTTGGCGGGTCTTTAGCTGGCGCTCCTGGATTAAAAACATCACGCCGGCGATGCATGCCAACGCAAACGCCCCGCAAGCCACCATTGAAAACGAGGTATGCGCCTCGAGCCAAGGATTCACCTTGATTCTTTTTACCGCCGATTCGTTCGGAGAAAGCGCGACCGCAAAAAACAGCAAAGCGCAGGCCACCGGTGCGGTAAACGCACCCATCAACGAGAGGCGATAAGTCGAACCGATGAGCAGGTAAATGAGCACCATTGACCAAGTCATAAAAACCAGCACCTCGAACCGATTCGTAATCGGACAACGCCCAATCGCGTGTCCACGGTCAAACAGGAACATGGTCGTAAACAGGAATCCGGCACAGATAGCCCAGAAGCTAACGCCCGGAGTCAGGAATTTCTTGGTAGCCAGCAAATAGACTGAATACGCGAAGCCTGTGAGGTACGAAATCAAGGCCAACTCAACCCATAGCCGGTCGGACCCGTTCATAATGGCGAAAAACCTGGAACCCGAATAAAAAGGCGGGGTTGCAATTGCTCAAGTTTTTTGTGGATGATCATTGACGTTCGTCGTCCTTCGTTCAGGTTCGTCTCAAATGAGCCGGATCAACCTTCAACAGCTCAAATCTGCCATTCGAGACATCCCTGACTTCCCCAGACCAGGAATCGTTTTCAAGGATATAACACCCATTCTCGGCGATGGACAATTGTTCCAAAGCGTTATAGACCATCTCGGGGATGAGGCTGAAAAAGCGAATCCGTCGAAGGTCGTCGGGATTGATGCGCGCGGGTTCCTGTTCGGAGCGGCAGTCGCCTATAAACTGGCGCTGGGTTGCGTTCCGATCCGAAAAAAAGGCAAACTCCCATATAAGTCCATTGGTTCCTCTTACCAACTGGAGTACGGCGATGCTGAGGTCGAAATGCACGTGGACGCCATCAATCCCGGCGAGCGAGTGGTCCTCATCGATGATCTATTGGCGACCGGTGGCACTTCAGGGGCAGCGGTCAATCTAATCCAAAAGCTGGGCGGCATTGTTGGTTCTGCTCTTTTTGTCATCGAATTACAATTCCTCCACGGACGGAAAAACCTACCGCCCGATGTGCCAGTCTATTCCATGGTCAAGTTCTAATTTTCTGTCGGTGAACCAGGATACTAACAATGTCACCGATGTCCTGAACCAAAGTTCTTACCAATGTCCTGACTGCACGAACCAGAACGCCGAACACGCGAACGGTGAGCGACGAAACACTCGATGATCCGGTTCATCGCGAAAAGAACAGTCGGTCTGGGCATTATTCTTTTCTGCGTCATTACGATTACCTTTTTTCTCGTCCGGCTGATGCCGGGTGGCCCTTTCGACCGGGAACGAAAGTTGCCCGAGCACATTGAAAAACAGCTTCGCGCCAAATACAAACTGGACGGGCCGCTCTTCGATCAGTATGTGAATTACTTGGGCGACCTGTTGCACGGTGATCTGCGTCTTTCGACGAAATACCGCA
>JAFAQT010000035.1 GCA_019246215.1 Verrucomicrobiota bacterium | reverse complement strand
CGCCGTAGGAACCGACTGGGTCCAACGAGATCACGTAATTAAATTGGGGGACATGATTTCGTTGATGCCGCCGGTGCAAGGTGGATAATTCTTGAGACACCGGTCGCCGGGAGGGCTGGTCCTCAAAACCAAATGCCGAAGGTGAGTCGCTCAGAAGCCTTTGAGGACTTGTGAGCGATCCAGGGCACAATTCTCAGAAGTGGGAAGGCCTCCCTGCGGGTGCCAGAACGATTATGAAAGCTTTGCGTTTTGAAAAGACTGGCTCCCTGGATGAGTTGAAGATCCAGGAGGTCCCGCTTCCGGTATCCGGACCGGACTCTCTTCTTATTGAAGTCAGGGCAGCTGGTTTGAATCCAAACGATGCCAAAAGTGTTCTGGGTAGGATTCCTCAGACCAAGCCGCCCAGGACTCCCGGCCGGGATTTTGCCGGAACAATTGCGTTGGGTACGGAAGCTTATCCGGTGGGAACTGAAGTATTCGGCTCCGGCGGTAGCTTGGGCTTTGATCGTGACGGGAGCCATGCAGAATTTGTCGCGGTGCCTTCCGAAGCTGTTCAGCCGAAGCCGCGCACGCTGACATTCGAGCAGGCTGCGATTGTGGGGGTACCATATATCACAGCGTGGCATGCGATCCTGGAGGTCGCCTCTTTGCAGGAGGGTGAAACGATTCTCATCACTGGCACAACCGGTGCCGTTGGAGACGCTGCCGCTCGCATCGCGAAACGAATTGCTCGAGGAACGGTGATCGGGACGGCGCGCCGTCATACCGATGCCGTTCGGCTGAAACTCCTGGATTACGTTGATGCGTTTGTCGATCTGAGCGGTGGCTCAATTTCTCTGGGGGAACAGATCCGTGGGAAGACGGAGGGAAAGGGCGTCGACGTAGTTTTTGACGTAGTCGGGGGTCCGCTCTTTGAGTCCTGTTTAAAGTGCCTGGCTGTCAGGGGTCGCCAGATAGCGATCGCCTCCACCCCCGATCCCAAAGTTACGTTTAACCTCGCCGATTTTTATCAGAACGAATCCCATTTGATCGGAGTGGACTCGACTCAACTCTCCTTTGAGAACGCGGGTCGGATTCTCAGCAGCTTGTCGCCTTATTTCGAGTCTCGCGAACTGGGGCCTCGAGACGATCCGGTGCCCGTTGGCTTTGACTCTGTGTTGAGTGTGTACCGCGAACTCGCGGAGGGCGTTGCCAACGCCAAATACGTTTTCGTGCCGCGATAAACGTTTGACAGCTTGAAACAATCACAAGTAACTCGGATTGTGAGGCTTCGGATTGGTTAGTCTCTAAAATTCCTGAAACTGAGACCGACACCGAAATCCTCGCTGCGAAGGAATTGGATCACTGTTTGAAGTTCGTCTCTTTTTTTTCCGGTCACTCGGATCTGGCGATCCTGAAGCTGGCTCTGAACCTTGGCATTAAGCGCCTTAATCGCTTTGATGATCTCTTTTGCCTTATCGCCTTCCAGGCCCTGTTTGAGGTGAATTTCTTGGCGCGCATGTCCGAGCGGCGAGATCGCCGGATCCTTCCGTTCCACATTCCGCAGATCGATTTTCCGTTTAGCGAGTCTCCCAATCACGATTTCCATCAATGATTTCAATTTCCCGGCGTCTTCTGCCGTTAATTCGATCAGTGTTGGGGCGGTCATTTCGACTGTGGCCTTACTGCCTTTGAAATCAAACCGGATGCTCAATTCTTTCTTCGCCTGGTTAATTGCGTTGTCAATCTCTTGCTTGTCCACTTCGGAGACGATGTCGAAAGAAGGCATATCTGCTCCATAACGACGAAGAAACGTTAACGCAACAACCGGTCGAGGACAAAATTCGCGATCTGGATGATGTTTGGCCGCTCTTCTTTTAGCTCCCCCGGGTCTCCCATTCGATGTGACCGGACCTGAAAGACGCGTTGGCCCTTCCATATCCAGGCGTCTGGGTTGTACGGGCCGACTGAAACGGGATCGCTCCACGTGTGTATCGAGAGCAACTCCGATGTGATTGCCGCCCCAACATGCATCGGACCGCTGTCCACGCTGACAATGAAAGTCGATTGACGGAGGAGCCAAATTAATTCTAGTAAGCTGGTTTGATTAACCAGAGAGACGCCGTTCGGTTCCGTCGCAAACTGCGCCTTGGACTGTCCAACGACGACGACCGGAATCGGAAAAAGCAGATGAACGAACTCAAAAATTTCTCTTGAGGACAATGATTTGCCGGCTCCCCGTGCAAACGGGTGCAGGACCACAAAGCGCTGTGGCAATTTGAACCACTGGATCGCCTTTCCGCGCGGAAGAGGGAATTGGATCGGTCCAGACGTATCGGCTCCCGCAAGCCTTGCCAGTGTCACGTACCGACGGACTGCGTGCTGGGTGGGATCAACAGGCGCCAACCTGTCGTAACAAAATCGGGAGCCTTCTGTTGCGTCCGACAAACCGAACACTGCCTTGCCCTTCGCACTGCGTGAGATCCATGCGCTTCGCAACAACCCCTGAAAATCCAGGACCAGGTCGGGTTGCAAGCCAGCCAGTCCACGGCACCATCGGACAAACTTTAAGATTCCGGCGGGACCCCTGAACTCGCTTCTGGGAAATGGGATGACCGTTTTCAGATCGGCGTTCTTCTCCAGGAGAGGAACCCATTCTGTGTTTGCGATCCAGAAGATTTTCGTGTCCTGGAAAGTCGCTTTCAGGTAATGGACAGCCGGTAGCGTGTGGATGATATCGCCGAGTGAACTCGGTTTTACAATAAGCACGGACGCCGGCGTCATTTTCCAAACGCAAGTCGATCAGCCAGCCGCGGAGGCAGTCCTGCCGCCAGAATTTTCCCTTGGGTTTTCGGCAAATCATATCGGAGTCGGCGCAATCGGATCATGCGTTTTTCTTCGTCAAACACCAGGTAAGCGGCTCGCCAGTCTCCGTCCCTTGGCTGGCCTACGCTACCTGCGTTTATGAAGTACCGCTTACCCGGTTCCAGCAATAATTGGTCGAATGGCAGACCAATGACGGAACTATCCTTAATGTAAGCTCGTGGCGTATGGGTATGACCAAAAAAGCACAGTTTCGTCGTCTGTTTGGAAAAACTGGCGGCTGCGTCCAATTGATTCAAGACATAGCCCCATCCGCCTGGATCTTCTAAAGACGCATGGACAACGGTGAATCCGCGGATCTTTGAGATGAGCGGAAGTTCACCCAGCCAGAGTTTTTCAGAAGAGGTTAACTGGTCACGGGTCCATTGAATCGCGATCTCGGCGAGCGGGTTGAAACTCTCCAAGGAACTGTCAGACGAAGCGTAGTCATCGTGATTACCCTTAACAACGGGACAATTCAACGACTGGACGATCCGTAGGCACTCTCTCGGATTGGCGTTGTAGCCAACCACGTCCCCAAGGCAGATAGAGGACAAACACCCCTGGTCCCGAGCGTCCGCGAGCACAACTTCAAACGCCTCTAGGTTGGCGTGAATGTCGCCGAAAATCGCAATCCGCATGGTGCTGCGAAGTATGAGGCGGAACGTGATTACAGTCTACGGTTTTGTGTTTGGACCTAACACTTTAGACCGACACCGCCTCAGTCTCTGCCTGGCTTTTGCTGCCACGCTCAATGCCGTATTTCAAATCCTTTGATACCGCTCTTCAAGGGAATTTCGCGGACAACGAATCGGTGGATATGTCGTCGGAGATGGCTCTCGAGAATAGCATTGAGAAATTCGTCGACCTCACTTTCTTCACCCTGTACCTCAAGTTCAACCCGACCATCAAACAGGTTCTTAACCGATCCTGCCACTTCATAGCCGGTCGTAATAGATTTGACCGAAAAGCGGAAACCAACTCCCTGTACGCGTCCTTCGTATAAAACTCGCTTTGCCACCATCATTATTCCTCAACGAGCCGTTCGTTGATTTTGTGGGAAAGAGCTGACGAGTATAGCCGCGGTTCTTTGCATTCTCGCATCAGAATCCTCGCGCGAACAAGAGACGCCGCCCGAGCGCTGGGACTCTTGAAGCTTCCCTCAAACCGGGGGAACCGCACTTTTCACCACTTGCCGGCGAAAACGGTCGTTCCCGTACGGGATGTTTCAGGGCCCTTTAACGCTTCCAGTCCAGCGCCCCTTTTTTGATGGCGTAAACAAAACCGATCATCAGGATCACCACGAATCCAAGCATGCTGCCAAAGATGGTCCATGGATTGAATTTGTCCACGTAATCGCGGTAGACCACTGCCCACGGGTACATGAACACGATCTCAACGTCGAAGAGAATGAACAGCATCGCGACCAAGTAGAACTTTACGCTGAATCGCGGCTGTGCTTCCCCCTGGGGAAGCATGCCACATTCGTAAGCAGAATCCTTAATGGGATTGCGTTTGCCGACGCGACCGAGAACCACGCTCACCAGCAATGCAAAACCGGCGAACCCGATCGCGACGATTACTTGCAACAGGATCGGTAAGTAATCCTGCAACATAAGAACAATTTTTCGGTCAGGACTTTGCCGCGGCCACGGCTGCGGCTTGCGCCGAGTTTGCTGCGGTCATTGCTGCTAAAGCAGATGAGTCACCCTTGTATATTTTGCCGCTCTTTTTTACTACCCCTCGAGCTACCAGATTTTGAAGTTTTTCATAAGCACGCAAACGCAACATTTCTTCGCCTCCACTGGCTGCATTTCGCTGGCGAAGATTTTCGTGAACGATTTCGAAAAGCTGTTTGAACTCGAATGATTTCTTCTGAGAAAGTACAGTGACGAGTTCTTCGGTGACCAGGTCAGGGAGGCGTCGTGAAAAGGCGTTTTTCTTCTGAATAGCCATAGAGGGATCATTATAGCACACAAACTTGCAAAAAACGAGGGACAATGTGGGAAACACGTTTCGATATGCCCGAGTACGGACGTATTAGTGCCCCTATTTCATACCATACTCGGAGCGTACAAGAAGGGGAAGAGCGAATTCGGGCACCGCTACATTGCCTCGACACGCCGTTACGCCCGCACGCTTTCTAAAAGCGAAGCCAGTCCCTCCTTGAAGGTGGGATAGATGGGCTTCCAGCCGATTGATCGCAGTTTCTTGTTGCTCACTCGTTTGTTGGTCCAGCCGCGTTTTCGGTTGAGGTCCCGTGGGCCAACGGGAGGAAGCGGCTTGTTCAACCGTCCGCAGACGTAACCGAACCACTCCATCTCAGTGACCGGTTTATCGTCAACGACATTGAAAAGACCGCTCGATTGGGCTTCAGCTAAGAAACGGAGGGCCTTTGCTGCGTCCAACTGATGCAACGAATTCATTACCCGTTTCCCGTCTTCCTGAATAATCGCCCGGCCATCCAGGATCTTGCGCAAAGGAGCGCAACGTCCCGGACCGTAAAGCCCTGCCAAACGCGCTACAGTGCCCCCAGAGGCCAGCACTAAATCCTCCGTTTGACGCAGTACCTGCCCCGTATCTGGAACGGGATTTGCCGGGAAAGTTTCATCCACCCAGGAGCCATCAATTTGAGCATACACCGAGGTTGAGCTGCTAAAGATGAGGCGCCTGTGCTCTACGTTTGCCATCAGGTTTTGAGTGCCGGCAAGGAATACCGCTGCGTATTTGCTGGCATCGCCGCGCCCGGAACTAGCGCAGTGAATCACAACGTCGAAGCTGTGGCGTGCGAGCTGTCTGAGACCGTTCTTTTCAGTGATATCCGCGGCATAGACGAGAAAGGGTTCCCCACGAAGATTCGCTGTGGCAATTTTCGAGCCTGTGATCGCGTGCGTTTCCCAGCCCGAAGAAACGAAATCCCGGGCAA
>JAFAQT010000016.1 GCA_019246215.1 Verrucomicrobiota bacterium | reverse complement strand
ATGTTTTTGCGCCACGTGGTATGCAATCTTGCTATCCTTCCGCCCAGTGGAATAACCAGATCCATCGAGTGCACTAGAAACTGAATGGCGTTGGACCCTCTTTTCGAAAAGGCTCTTTACTCCAAGGGGGGTCAGGCTGAGGCTTGCTGCCCTAAACAGGAAGCAAATTCAAAGGACAATTCTATGAGCTATTCCCACGATCTTGGAAACGGCCAAAGGCTCCTCGTGCAAAATGACGGCGATAAAACACAGCTCGCATTGAGCAGCGGCGACTCTGGCCAACAGCAGAGTCAGAGCACAGCTTTTAATACCGGCAGATGGTCGAAGCCGCCGGAACTGTTTCGCACCGCCGAACACCTTATTTTGCGCCTTGAGAGTAAAAGTGCCGTGGAGTTTATCGGAGTTCAGGGTAATCAAATCAAATCGATGCAAAGGGAGCCTGATTTGAAGGATGCGCAACGACTAGCGCTCGAAGAATCGGATGAGAACATCGAGCCCATGAAGCCAATGGAGCGGATGAAGCCGATGGAACCGATGCGGCCCATGAAACCGATGCGTTAACGATTGCGTTCTACCGAACACGAGCCCGGAATTTCAGCCCGACATTCGAATGGGTTTCTTCATTCTGGTTTGGGCCAGAGAGATCCCTGGTACACGAGAACCCGCAGTGGCTGGGCGACAGCTTTAGAAAAATCTTGGGAACACACGAACATGACGGTCACGGCACGGCTCTTACTCATCGTGCTTGGAATGGCGTTTACCCTACCAGGCGCAGCTGCCAAGTCCGTCTCAGCCACAGCAGGGAACGTTTACTTGACTGACGAGGCCGGCACGGTAAAGCAACTTACCTACAGCGGGCGTGATTCTCGACCTGTGCTTTCCCCTGACGGTCTATGGATTGTCTTTATCCGTGCGGTGTCAGGTCAGAGGATTTCGACCGGCTCTGGAGACCAATTAGACCCTACGGAACTATGGCAAATTGGCGCGAATGGGAAGGATGCGACTCGTCTTTTACGATGCCGAACGAGCGAAAGAATGGAAGATGTGGTTGCCGGATTCGATGACCCGCAGTTCTCGTCCGGCGGGCGGTACGTTTACTTCACGACGCCTGCCTGGACAACTTCGCCTGCCGTCCATGTCGTGGATACCACGAACGCAAAGGAGCACTTTGTTTGTCCCGGCTGGAATCTCGAGGTTTTGCGTTCCGGTGAATACCGCGATTGTTTGCTCGTGCGGCAACACCGCTATTTTCTTGGCGGCGGTTCCTATGATTGGTTTTGGCTATTGCGTCCAGACGGGAACGAGATTGGACCCGTAGGGGAAGACCCCAGCAATTTCAAAGAGCTCTACTTAAAGCGTTAGGGGCGTTGCTCGTTCGAGCTCGTATCAGTCTAGATACGAGCCTTCGCTCGCCTTCCAAAATCGCCAACTCTGCAGCGGCGCCGTTACACCATCCTCGGACTTGGTGCACTAGTTAGTGTACCGTCTCGCATATAAGGGTGACATCGCCGCAGGTCAGTTGGCTGTTTTCAAGACGCGAGCGAAGCGCCCATATCTGAATTGATACGGGCCGAGCGAGCAACGCGGAAAAACAGCCAACTGGCCGCGGCCCAGAGGGTGGCGTTGAAAATGGGCCGGCGGCTGCGTTGCTCGTCGGTTACGGATCGATTTAGATATGCGCCCTCCTCGCGCCTTGCCGGCGGTCCATTTTGAACACAACGATGTCATCATTATATGCGAGACGGTGCACTAGGATGTCGTCCCACTCGCAGATTGACCTCAGGTATACGATATTGCAGTTTCAAGCAAGAGTATGGATCGCACATTCTGGGCCGGAATTGCGGCGCTTTTTCTTGGATTTCTCGCTGGTTGCTCAACGGTCGACTCTCGCATTCAGGATGATCCGCAAACCTTCGCGTCGCTGTCGCCGGCGGATCAGGTTCTGGTCCGGCAAGCCAGTGTTCGCGAAGGGATGCCGAGATCAGCAGTTTATCTGGCCTGGGGACGACCTGATC
>JAFAQT010000395.1 GCA_019246215.1 Verrucomicrobiota bacterium | reverse complement strand
ATCGTGAACCCGGGAGGTACCGGGAGACCGATGCGCGTCATCTCGTGCAAGTTGGCTCCCTTGCCGCCCAAAAGCGGTTTCATCTTTCCATCACCATCGGCTTTACCATCTCCGAAATAATAAACGTAACGGACCTTTTTTGAAGCGACCGGTTTCCGGATTGCTGGTTTAGCCTTCGCCGAGACTTTTTTCGAAGCAGCCTTCTTCACTTTTGTTGCCATAGAATGATTGGGAAAACGAGAATTAGAGAGGGGGCAAGACCCCCTTCGCGGGAGAACAGAAACTAGCGAAGAGTCTCCGGGTGTCAACGCCGGATGCCGCCTGGGAGCAGAGTTCTACCGGTGCATCGTGCAACAAAAGAAACATCTCCTCTTCTGGAGCGTTGGGAAAACGGAACCGACGCGTGCCGATTCTAAAGGAGGATATTTGAGCCGCGCCTGCAGCGATCTCGTTGCGCTCATCCGGGTCGCGCGAAGCGTCACCCGTCATCCCCAGAAGGAGCAAAAATTACCCGTGCGCAGCGGGAACCCGATCTGCACCGTGCATCACTTCGCCAGCCATCGCCATGAACTCTTCTAATCCTGTACTCGGAATGATGATCGTGTTCCGACGACCATGCGCTTCCTCAGTGATACGCATAAAACGGCCTCGTTCGTTTTCTCTGAATTCAATATAGAAATGCTTGCGTTCGACTTGGAGCTCTTTCGTGATAATTACGTTATCCATGATGATTTGGAGGGGATGCCGCTTGAAACCATGTGATATCTTCCACGCCCAATTGACGGAACGATTCTCGTAAATGACACAAAAGCGCTGTGCGGTAAACTGAATTAATTTTCGTTCGCAGACTCACATTTGCAACCGTTCACTCTTTCGCAACTAAATCGAAGTCGATCCGCTGTCGGAAGGAATCAACATGAGCCACCCGCACGATAATGCGGTCCCCTATGCCGAAGCTCACTTTGCTCCGTCGCCCGGTGATCCGCTGCCGTACCGGATCAAAAACAAAAAAGTCGTGATCAAGCGAAGAAATTCGAATCATTCCCACTACGAGCGCCTCTTTCAGTTCGACCAGGAGTCCGTAGTTTCGCACGTCAAGGATCGTACCCTCCAGCCGGAGCGGCTTCCGCACTAGTCCAGCGAAATATTCCATTTTTTTCAGGCGAACCGCTTCCCGCTCCGCGTCCGCCGCGATGCGTTCCGTCACTGAAATGTGTTCACACGTCGTTGAGAGGTCAACGGATCGCAGGGGTTTCCCCCTCCGATCAGGCAACATGGATACGAATGAACGATGCACCAACAAATCCGCATACCGGCGAATCGGACTGGTAAAATGGGTGTAATTCGTTTTGGCTAGCCCGAAATGCCCAAGCGGATCGGGCGAATAAGCGGCCTTGCGAAGACTTCGCAAAAGGCCGAGTTTCAAGGCGGCTTCCTCCGGCCTTCCCACGACAATTTTCAAAAACTTTTGCAGCTCCCGGCGTTGCGACAAATCGCCGACCTCGATCCCATACGATCGAATCTGGTCCCGATACTCAGAGAGCCTTTGAGCGTCCGGCTCCTCGTGTATACGATAGACGGACGGGATCGCTCGTTCTTTTGTTTGCCTGGCCACCAACTCGTTCGCTAGGAGCATAAACTCCTCGATGAGCTGGTGTGAGATATCGTTTTCTTCGCGCTCCAGTCCGATCGCTCTTCCCTCTCCATCCAGCACCACCCGCACCTCAGGCATATCCAGTTCCAAGGCGCCGTGCCTGAAACGACGGTCCCTCAGAATTGCGGCCAGCCGCCACGCACGATGGAGATCGCCTTCCAGCGGCGCCGCCGGTTTCCGCTGCAAAATAGCGAGAGCTTCCCGATAGGTTAGCCGAGCGACGCTCCGAATGACCGTGGCGGCGAATCGATGCGATTTGATCCGCCCGGCCCGATCGAACTCCACCAAGACCGACTTGGTCAGGTGATCCTCGTTCGGTCTCAAGCTGCAAACCTGGTTCGACAATCGCTCCGGCAACATCGGCAGCACGCGATCAGGGAAGTAGACGCTGTTTCCCCGGCGCAGCGCTTCTCGGTCCAGTGCGGCGCCTGGCTTAACGTAATGCGACACATCCGCGATGTGAATTCCGACACTCCAGCCGCCATCTGCATCTCTCACATGAATGGCATCATCAAAGTCTCGTGCATTGTCCGGATCGATCGTAAACACAGGCGTCGAACGCAAATCTTCACGGCCCTGCAGTTCTTTTTCCGGAATATCGAGCGGTATCA
>JAFAQT010000252.1 GCA_019246215.1 Verrucomicrobiota bacterium | reverse complement strand
AAACGCCGAACGAAAAGCAATGACGCGTGGGCTCATCCGTTTGAATTCTTGGGGCGACTAGCGCCAGGGTCGTTGGCTACAGTCACCGGTGGAAGCTGTTAATCTGCGGTTAGCTCTACTCTTCGGTTTTGGAATTACGCTAGGTGGCGCAGTCTGGCGAGTCCCGTCTCCAGAGAGGAAAGATCCGTGACAGAAAGGACTTCGGCCCCCTTGCGGATTCGGCCAACAAGGCCGGCAAGTACTTCGCCAGGCCCAAGTTCCAGGAACACATCGCATCCGAGCTGATCAATCATTGTTTGGACGCTCTCAGTCCATCGGACAGTCCCCGTGACTTGCTTGGCGAGACTTTCCAGGATATCAGTTGTTGTTTCTACCGGTTGGGCTGTGATGTTGGCGACAACTTTGGCCTTCGGCTTCGCAAGGGAAGTCTTCGCGAGATCTCTTCTCAATTTGACTTCTGCGGACCTCATGAGCCGGGAATGAAAGGCTCCCGCGACATTCAACGGAACGGCTCGCCGCATTCCATACTGTTTGGCGAGATCGACCGCTTTTCGGATTTTTTCGACTTCTCCGGACAGAACAATTTGGCCGGGAGAGTTCACGTTTGCTATATCGACGTCGGCTTCTCGAGCGATCTCTCGGACATTGATTTCGTCACCCCCGATAAAGGCGGCCATGGTTCCGCAGGTAGCGTCACAAGCCTCTTCCATGTATCGCCCCCGGTTCGCCACCAACCGAAGGCCGGTCAAGAAATCGAATGTACCCGCCGCTGCGTGTGCAGTGAACTCCCCGAGCGATAGTCCCGCAGCAGCCACAAACTCGAGATTGTCCAACTGTTCCCGAAGAACTTCGAGCACTGCGATCCCGTGGACGTAGAGCGCAACCTGGCAGTTCGAAGTTTTTGTCAGTTCCTCGATTGGCCCGTCGAAAGCAATATGACTGATCGAGTACCCGAGCGCGGCATCCGCAGCGGCAAATCGGTTTGCCGCCACCGCAAACTGTTGCGACAAATCTTTCCCCATACCGACTTGCTGAGCGCCCTGACCTGAAAACAGAAGAGCAATCGATTTCGGCATAGACCGAGAATTAATTGCAAATGCAGGCGTTTCAACTGAAAGTAGGTGGCTGTGTCAATGGGAGGGGAGGGTTCGTGATTCTTGGCCCGAAGCTCCCGGTTGGTCCCCTGAGTGGTTTGTTTTATCCGATCTCATCTTCTTCAGCGGCCCTAACATTCGGGCGAATGGCCCGATGCTCATTTTGAATTGCTGGATTTGCCTGGGCACATTCGGTTATAGGTTGGGTTTATGCGGGCGATCCAGGTGACTTGGATTATATCTTTCCTCTTGATTTTTTCGGGCGGTTCTCCTTCCGGGCTTCTAGCGCAAACTGCCTCTTCCACGGACCCACTTACGCAGGCGCAAATCGAGAACCAGCGCGCCCAGGCCACCTATTACCAGCGCCAGGCCGATAGGCGGGGTTTCTGGCGAAACCTGCGCGAGTACGGTGGTCCGATCGGCGCCGCGGTGGCCGCAATCGTGGCGATTATCTCCTTCGGCTTAAATTACCGCGCCACACTCCGCAGCCGCGCAGATGCGAAATTTTACGAGGCTTTAAATCTCTTTGCCGAAAGCAAAAATCCAACCGTTCGATCGAGCGCCGCCGGTTTACTTGAGCAAATGGGCTGCACCAGAAAGCGTTTCTATCAGACCGCATTCGACCAGCTCTCTGTCGCTCTCTTGGCAGAAAGAGAAGACAATACCCGGAATGCGATTCGTACTGCTTTTAGCCGCATGGTGGAACTGGATCCTGCCACTGCGGTTTCGAAGCTGAAGGCGATCAATCGAACGCTGCGCGATGCGCTGACTGAATCCTTTTGCAGATTTTGCGTCGCACGGAGCGTGAAGAAGATCGAGCAGATCCCCGACCTGGTCTGGGAGGAAGCGGAGGAGGCAACCTCCTACGACCGGAACGCATTAGCTGGGCTACTGCAAATTGTGTCGAACGATAACCTCCTCGCGACTTGGTCTGCAGCAGCGAGGACCTATCGGAAAACGGGTAATTTGGACAATGATGATTTTAGAGCCAGGACTCGAGCCGACTTGAGCGAAGGGGCAGAACGTTTGCGATCGAATATCAAATCGATCAGTGAAGTCCTTCTTTTAATGGAAGCCAAAGCAGGCCAAAGCTCATTTTCCGGTTCATCTTCTCGCATCAAAGCGACAAAATCTTTCGCATCGGCATTTCTGGTCGGTGCGACAATTCGTGATCTTCAAGAGGGCAAAATCTTCCGATCTATCCTCCGCGGAGCCGATTTTACTGCCGCGAATCTGACCCGCGCCGTGCTGCTTGATGCCGACTTTTCGCGCGCAAACTTTGGCAACGCGAAACTGTGCCAGACTCAATGCACCGGGATAAAGCTTGTCGGCGCCGTCCTGAAGCGGGCGGATCTGACCGGAGCGAAATTTCATGACGCTGACCTAAGGGACGCTGATCTCACCGGGACCCGCTTTCGAAATACGGCGATTGTCCCCGCCGCCTTCAAGCACACCGAGTGGTGGAAGGCTGATTTCAGGTACCAACGCGAACTGCTAAAAGCGATCCACGCTAAGTACAAGAAAGACCTTCCTGACCTTGAAGGCCTATACGTCCGAGGCGAAATACATCGGTCGGTGCTCGATCTAATCGGAAAAATCACCGAAGAGCGGCTGTAGAAGAACGGATCCGCCGTATCGGCAGATCGGCGGGGCGGATTTGGTGCCGCGCAAATTACCATCACATTCCGAACAAAGAAGGCGAAACCTTCCGCCTTGCTTGCCTGAAAGCCC
>JAFAQT010000192.1 GCA_019246215.1 Verrucomicrobiota bacterium | reverse complement strand
CGGCTTTCGTGAGGAGGAATTAGTAATCCGTTTGCCACCAAACGCAAGCCCCCAAGCAATACAGGAGTCAGGAGACAGGAGTTGCAGGGCCCAGCCAGGAGGACAGACGGGAACAATGCTTGGCAAACGACGTGTAGCCAAGTCGATTTCGTCGCGTAAAGGCTCATAATACTATACAGACGCAAAAAGCGTCATCCCATTCTGGCCCTGAACTCCTGTCTTCTGTTTTTTAGCCTTCCCGGTTCCTGATTTGTTCCAGCGCCCAGCAGGCGTGTTCTGCAATGAGAGGATCGGGATCCGAGGCAAGCCGCATCAAAACCGACCCATCCTCACGCGTTCCTACATTCCCCAAAGCGACGCAAACGTTACGTACAAATTGCGCCCTTTTGATGCGTTTCACCGGGGAGTCTCGGAAAAGGGCACGAAACTCGTCATCGTTGAGAAGCGCGAGTTGGCCCAAAGTCAATATTTCCAGCCGAGCCGGAAGCTGGAATTTGGTCTCACGCGTCTCTTTGGCAAAGCGATTCCATGGACAGACTTCCAGGCAATCGTCGCATCCATAAATTCTGTCACCTATCGCAGACCGAAACTCAACGGGAATTGGGCCTTTGTTCTCTATCGTGAGGTAAGAGATGCACCGGCGAGCGTTCAATTGATAGGGAAGGGTAATTGCGCGAGTTGGGCAGATATCGATGCAGCGGGTACAGGTGCCGCAGCGGTTTTTGACGGGCGGATCTGCTTCGATATGGAGGGTAGTCAGTATGACGCCGATAAAGAACCAGGTACCCAGACGCTCATTCAAACACATCGTGCTCTTGCCTTGCCACGATAAACCCGCTGTCGCGGCAAAATCACGCTCCAGGATTGGTCCCGTATCGACATAACACTTTTGCCGTCCACCGTTATTCTGAAGGTAAACGTCGATCGGAGCCATTTTGCGCAGCATAAGGTCGTGATAATCGGCTCCCCATGCATATCGGGCGATTTTCCCTTTCAGCTGGCGAGGATTATTTCCCTGAAAATAATTCATCGCTACCACGAGCACGGTTTTGGCATCGGTCAAAACTCGAGCCGGGTCAGCGCGCCGGGCAGGGTCACGGCCTAGCCAGGTCATCTCGCCATGGTTACCCGTTTCCAGCCAAGCAAAATATTCGCCCGCGTGCGGAGCTTGAACAGCTCTGGCGAATCGACAATCATCAAATCCTTGTTCCTTTGCGAGCGCTTTAATTATGGTCTTCATTTCGGGCTGTCGACCAGACGCGTATCGCCTCAACAGCGCGATCCGCGACCTGCCGGTGGGTCAATCCAGATGTCTCGACAGTAATGTCGGCAACCGATCCGTACAACGGAGAGCGTTTAGACATCAGATTGCTGACGGTATCCCTCGGATTGCCGGTCTGAAGCAATGGACGATTCTGATTGCGAGAGACGCGATCCCAAATGACCTCTTCGCTTGCCGTGAGCCAGATAACCAACCCCAGGGCACGGAGCAGGTGGCGATTGCGCGGCTGCAACACGATACCTCCGCCTGTGGCGATCACGGCATGAAGAGAGTTCTGCAGATCTTGCAGCACCTTGTTTTCCTCGTCACGAAAAGCAGCTTCTCCAAACGCTGCAAAGATATCGGGAATAGATTTTCTGTATTGCTGACGGATCGTCGCGTCGGTATCGACAAAGCGGAACCCCCAGCGGCGAGCGATCTCCCTTCCGACTGAAGACTTACCGGACCCCATGAAACCGACCAGAACTAGATTGCGGACGGAGTCAGGAAAATGCATAGCCGCCACAGCTTTGACGCATCAGCCGCAACGGGCAACGAGTAAATTTGATCCTTAAACCCTTACTACGTTTCTCGCCTTTGCTCCTTTTTCGTCCTGATACAATTCGTACTCTACGGTTTCGCCTTCATTCAGGGTTTTAAATCCATCCGCTTGAATCACGGAAAAATGAACAAAGACGTCGGTAGGAACTTCTGGGTCAACAATGAACCCAAAGCCTTTTTTTTCGTTAAACCACTTCACTGTGCCTTTAGCCATACGATCGACAGAAACGAGCCAACCACTCGGATCCGGAACTCCCACCAAAACAGTAGAAATCTCAATCCAACTAAGCGCTTGGCTCGAAAAAGGCCACCAGTATAGGGAGGCCACGCGGAAAACGTCAAGAGGAATGCAACACTATTATTTCGAGTAGGATACGTCTTGCCTTCTTTTCTTGGATCGCTTTGTTTTTGCTATGTGTGAAACATGCTTGGTTGCCATAATCATGGGAAGCAAGTCTGATTGGTCCACAATGCATCATGCGGCAGATCTGCTTCGGGAATTCGGGATTGAGAGTAAATCAAAGATTGTTTCCGCCCACCGAACCCCCGACCTGCTAGTCGAGTTTGCCAAGGGTGCCGCGGATCAAGGTTTGCAGGTGCTCATTGCCGGAGCCGGTGGTGCCGCACATCTACCGGGGATGCTTGCCGCGCATACTCATCTTCCCGTTCTCGGCGTCCCTATCGAAAGCAGAGTGTTAAAGGGAGTCGATTCGCTCCTTTCCATGGTTCAAATGCCCGCAGGAATTCCGGTCCCAACACTAGCGATCGGCGAAGCCGGCGCTAAAAATGCCGCTTTATCCGCAGTCAGTATTCTGGCCCTGCAGAATCTCGAATTACGGGAAAAGCTGATCGAATTCCGGCGCAAACAGACAGAACAGGTGTTGAATGCAAGGCTCGAATGAATTGCTCAGAGGCGGTACTCAGGATGATACGGTGATTCTGGACGCCCGAATGGATCTCCCCTCAGCAGTGGCTGCAGCCGTCAAGGTCTTAAATGGAAAAGGGCTTGTTGCCCTTCCTACCGAAACAGTTTACGGCCTGGCAGGTGATGCGCTCGAACCCGAAGCGGTGGCAAAAATCTTTGAGACAAAAGAACGGCCCTCATTTGATCCGCTGATCGTTCACGTGGAGAACAAAGAGCAGCTCGCCAGACTCATACGCTTTTCTGAAAACGAGAGACCTGTCCGGCAAATGTTGATGGAGCGATTCTGGCCGGGACCACTGACAATCTTATTTCCTAAATCTGATCTGGTGTCTGACCTGATTACTGCGGGACTCCCGGAGTTAGCGATTAGAATGCCGCGCCACCCCGTTTTTGTCGAGGTGCTAAGAGTTTTCGGAAACCCTTTGGCGGCTCCGAGCGCAAACCGTTTTGGACGCGTAAGTCCGACTCGGGCAGAACATGTTTTAGATGAATTGGACGGACGGATTCCGCTGATCCTGGATGCGGGTCCCACTGGGATAGGCCTGGAATCCACGATCGTTCGAGTCACCGTCGATAAGATTGAAATTCTGCGTCATGGCGCTGTCAGCGAGGAAGACCTGGCCAAGATAGCACCCACGGAAGAGGCGGCCCTTTCGCAAAGAATCGTAGCTCCCGGTCAGACAGCAAGTCATTATGCTCCGGACAAAGCGGTCCGGGTCTTTGAACCAGAAACTATTGACCATCACTCACGCGATGACGCTCTAATCTGTTGGGGTCCGATCCGGCACGCTGAAGATTTTTCCGTGGTTCGATCTCTGAGCGAGACGCGCGATCTGCAGGTCGCCGCTCAACGATTGTTCAGCTTGCTGAGAGAACTGGACCGATCAGACGTGCGAGAGATTTTAATCGAGCCTGTCCCTGAAATCGGACTCGGGAAGGCGATCATGAATCGAATTCGGCGAGCGACCGCCCCGCGGCCTAGGGGCGGAAGAGTATCTTAGTTTGCACAATGTTCCGCAGGTGAGGATCCGAGAGAGGCCGCCAAGTTACCATTTTGTAGGTGATAATATCGGTAAGCCGCCTAAGTACAGCCGATCCGATTATTTCATGCCCCGGCAATAACGAGCGTGATTTCGCCTTTTGGGGGATGTGCGGCATACCAGGCAAGGACCGTGCTCGCTTCGCCGCGTCGGTAATCTTCAAATTGTTTCGTAAGCTCTCGAGCCACGCAGATCAAACGTGTTGGGTCCTCCTTGGCTACAATTTCCAGAGATCGAATAATCCGGTGGGGCGATTCAAAGTATACCGACGTGACCGTCCGAGCCAATGCGGCAACAAGTTCCCTTTCGCGTTGGCCGCTTTTGACCGGAACAAAGCCGCCAAAGAAAAATTTGTCCGTCGGTAAGCCGGAACCGATAAGCGCCGTCAACACGGCGGACGGCCCCGGGATGACCTCGATTCGAATCCCGTTTTCGATGCACGCCCGAACGATACGATACCCCGGATCCGATATGGAGGGCATGCCTGCGTCAGTAATGAGGGCAACTTTTTCGCCGACATGCATTTTTTTGATTAGCTCACTGGTCCGCCTGGCTTCGTTATGCTCGTGATAACTCACAAGCGGTTTGCTGATTTCAAACCGCTTCAGCAAGATGGACGAACGCCTCGTGTCCTCGGCTGCAATCAGTGTGACCTCCTTCAAAACGGAGAGGGCTCGGAGCGAAATATCGCTCAAATTGCCAATCGGCGATCCGACTAAGAAGAGCATTGGAAAAACTCACCATCCCTCGGAGAGAAAGCTGACAAATTGCAAGGCGGCATCCTGGATCGCAAGTGGCATCGCTTCGCGCTCCTGGGTAAATATATCATTCCCGACGAAGAAACTGGTGTCTCCTTCAATGCTCCTCTCAGCCATAAGCTGAGAGGTGTTAGGTCGCTCAATCCTGAAATTAATGGTTACCCGCAGATTAAACTCGGAAGACGCGAGCACATTGCCCTGGAGTGAGCGTGCTTTGGTGCGCTCCACCGAATCTATCGTTCCGGCGACGACCGCGTCGGCTTGATCGACTCCTGTGATCTCGTAGGTCCCATCTTGCTGGATCTGTTTGATCACCGTCGTGGTCGCGAGGGCTTCGACATCGGGCGTTATGGTCGCGTTTTTGAAAATCGGAACAGCGATCCGTCGCACCCCTTTCATGTAAGTAGGCGGCGTCGGGCCGAGCGTGTACCCGGCACAACCGGTCAAGCACCCCAGCAGTAGGCAAAAGAATTGCCTGACTATCGAGCGATCCATCACTGGGATGGAAGGGCGGGTTCGACCGGGGCCGGCGTGGCATTGCTTGGGGAAGTCCGCATCGGCTTTTGTTCTGGGACAGGCTGGTCCGAGTTTGGCGAGGCGGGAGGGACAGTAGTTGGAGCAGGTGTTGGGGCTGGAGGCGGCGGACCCACGAAATCCGGCCGTCTGGCTGTGTCGGCTTGCGCCTGCAGTCGGCGTTGATCTGCTCCCTGTGCCGCTGCGGTTCCCTTGACTCCGATCTGAAGAGCTGCGTCACCCACTTTGGAGCGGATCTGGTCCATGCGCTGCTTTGCCCTTGTCGCTTCGGGCGAATCAGGCTGCTGCTCGAGTACCTCGTTGTAATAAACGTAGGCAGCCTTGTAGTTTTTTTGCTTATCGTAGAACTGCGCGATTGTATACGAATTTTCAGTTTTGCGCCCTTGCAACGTCTTCAGGTTATCTTGAGCCTGCGGCACCTTTTCGCTATTTGGGTATCGGAGAAGAAAGTCATCGAAGGCCTCTTGGGCTCGCACAGCGGCGGTTTGATCGTAACCGGTCTCCCGGCTCGCCTGAAAATAGACGTAACCGATTTGGTACATGGCATTCGGGGCCACGTCGCTAGTCGGGTATCGATCCACTACCTGCTGATAGGCATTGACGGTGGCGGTGATTGAACCGCTTTTTTCAAGGGCTTGGCCGATTCCGTATTGGGCTAAAGGAGCGACCCGGCTGTAGGGCGCGTTGGTCACAATCTTCTGGAACATCTCCTGAGCCTTTGCCATGGAGGGTAGCGTTGGCACACCGTAGATATCTACCCGTTTTCCGTCCAGATAGGCCTTGCCGATATTGTATTGGGCTTGGAGCGCAGCCTCGAATTCGGAGCTCCTGGGATATTTCTGAACCAAGGCCTGGTACTCGTAAAAGGCCCGCTGCAGTTTGCCGTCCCTTTCGAGCATCTGGCCCGATTTGAACTGAGCCTCTGGCGCGATATCAGATCGGGGAAATCGACGTATCACCAGTCTATAGGAGGCCCCGGCGCGTTTGTAATCGCCATCCGCTTCATAGCGCTCTGCGAGTTTGAACTGTTCTTCGGCGTTTTTCTTGATCTCGACATCGCTCAGATCTCCAGAGCTAAAGCCTTCACCCTCCCGATAGATGATCGGGGCGGGGGCGCGCTGGGGGAAAGAGAGTAGCGCCAACATCGTCAGCGGGAGGACAAACCGCAGCGTTCTATTCATAAAATGCCGAGAATAGTTCCGGGGACAAACCACGTCAAGGGATAGACTCGGTAGCAACTATCTGCTTATCCGATGTCCTGTCGATCGAAAACTCAAGAACCCTGGGCAGTCCACCAAATCCGACGCGGGCTTATCGGTGCAGTGACGTTGAGCTCAAATGAGCCGCCGGCAAGGCGGTCCGAGCCGGACCGGTCGATAGGTGAGCGACGAGCAATGCAGCCGCCGACTTATTTTTAGCTCAACCCCTTGGAGCCATGCAACATTGGCGATTTTAGAGATTCGCTCGCTCGACTCGTATCAGTCTAGATACGGGGCTTCGTTTCCGGCTTCTAAAATCGCCAACTCTGCGACGGCACCGCTAGACCAGCCTCGGATTTGGTGCATCAGTGAGCTGCGCCTTTCTCGGAAAAGTCGGGAGATTGTATCCGAAGATCAACAGCCCTCGGCTGATCTTTCGCGCAACGACCCGGCCGGACGGCGTTATGGTGAGCGATATTTCGATTCTGGTGGAGTTCCCAAAATACGATTTCACCCTGTAGACTGCCCGGCCGTAGAGCGCGTCCAATTTGATTCCCTTGATGAGTCCTTGTCTGGTTTCCTTACGAATGGTTGCCTGGACCGCCGGAGGAACGTCCTCAATGACGAGACTTTCATCGATGTCAATGAGCTGGCCTCGGGAGCTTAGCTTGATTGAACCCAAGTGCACATTTCGAAGATACGTGCAGTCGTACACCGTTCGATAAATGCGGTCTTCGCTCACCTTCGCGTCGATAAGCTGGGCGCCTGGGGCATAATACTGGACCGCTGCTCTGACACGACTTGGGACAGCTGAGATGGGAATTTTGTCGCTCGCGTTGCTAAAAGACCAAGCGCAAAAAAGTAGCAACGCCATAGGCGCGTATTTGGCCATAACTCTCATCTACGAAGTCGCCAGGAAATGTCGAGAAGCGTTCCAGAACCTGGTTTTTTCCGGACCAGTAGCAGTAGTACATCGTCTCATAAAGAGGAATAATGTTCGCTTCAAAAGGGTTCGGAAGCTAGGCGTAGGTGAGGAGCAAATCCGCTCCGACACCTGACGAACGAGCAACTGGCCTGCAACGACCTCACCACTATGCGAGACGGCACACCAGCCAATTCAATAGGTCAGGAGGACGGTACCGCCTTAGAGTAATGGATCTCGAGATTCTGTAATCGAACTGACGACAGGTGTTTGATTTGGTCCGTGACCTGAAAAAAAGCAGGCTGGACTGAATTTCGCCAGTCCAGCCTGGGTTGGGGTATTATCCACTGTTATCAAGCTTGAAAACGCACCGGCAACACTCCTGAATCAGAGACTACTGCTTCTCGTTCTTTGCGGGCTTATCCCCTTCCTTCACTGCATCGGCTTCGCTCATGTACTTGCCGTGTTTGGTCCTGCCATACCACTTTGAGCCTTCCTTGTGGAAGACGTGGGTCTCAGTATTCACCCAAACCTGGCCATTTCCGCCTCCGGGAGCTTGTGCCCCCTGAGGTTCAGGCGCTTGGTGTTTCTTTGCAACAGGGGTGCCGGCTGGGGTGGCGGCCGTAGCAGCTGCCGGGTTGGAGGTCTCCGCCGGGGTGGCCGTTGCACCCGCCGCCCCTTTTTTCCTCGAGTGCTTCTTGGCCGGAGAAGCGGCTGCCTCGGGGGTAGGGCTCGGGGTCGGATCGGCGGCTCGAACCAAAGGGGCCGCCGCTAACGCGGTGATGACGATCAGAGTTATGAGAGCACGCATGGGAGGCTTCTTAGAATAGATGGTTGCATTTGGCAAGGCTTTCATTTCCAGTGTTTTTCCGCAACTGGTAAACATCCCGTCGCATTCATCCGCCTGGTTAGTTGCCCGACGGTTATTAAATCAGGAAACTCCAAAGAAGCCGGGGAGATCCTGCAAACCGTATGCTCTCAGAGTTTCCGGCTGCTGTGACAAACAGGTATTGGATGCACTTGTGATAGTGTCGTAAATCGCCTGCTTCCAGAAGGCGAAGATTACGTTAGGGTACAACATGACGCAGCGGTTCCAATTCTATCCCGTGGTCGAACAGTGGTTCGATCGGAAGTTCGGTTCTCCGACCGAGCCGCAGGAACAGGGTTGGCCCTCCATACAAGCCCGCGCCCATACGCTCATCGCCGCGCCCACTGGTTCGGGCAAAACGCTGGCTGCATTTCTGGCTTCACTCGATCAATTGTTTCGGGAAGGGCTTGACGGAAAACTCCCCGACGAAACACGAGTGATTTATGTTTCGCCCCTTAAGGCACTTAGCAACGATATTCACAAGAACCTCGAAGAACCGCTGGCCGGTATCAGGGCCGCGTTTCGCATCCGCGACGATCGGGACATAGATGTGCGTGCGGAGGTGCGCACGGGTGATACACCGGCGGCAAAACGGCAAGCGATTACCCGCAGACCACCGCATATTTTAGCGACCACCCCAGAATCGTTTTACCTGTTACTGACTTCTCCACGCGGCCGCCACCTTCTGGCAACGGTGCGGACGCTGATTGTGGACGAGATTCACGCTCTCGCGGGCAATCGCCGCGGTTCTCACCTGGCGCTGAGCATGGAGCGATTGGGGGCCCTTGCGAAGCAGCCGGTGCAACGGATCGGCTTGTCCGCAACCCAAAAGCCGATTGAGGAGGTCGCGCGATTCCTTGTTGGAACCCCGAATGTCGACCAGAAAGGCAGCCCGAACTGCAATATCGTCGACTGCGGCTTCGCGCGCGAACTGGATTTGGCCATCGAACTGCCAGGTGCGCCACTGGAGGCAGTGATGTCCAACGATGTTTGGACAGAAGTCTATGGGCGCCTCGCTGACCTGATCGAGGCTCACAAAACGACCTTAGTATTTGTCAATACCCGGCGGCTTGCGGAGCGTGTGACCGGCCACCTCTGCAAACGGCTCGGCGACGACAAGGTCACCTCTCATCACGGGAGCCTTTCGGCCGCCTTGCGGCTTGAAGCAGAGCGCCGACTAAAAGCGGGCGAACTAAAGGCACTTGTGGCCACAGCCTCTTTAGAACTTGGTATTGATATTGGATCGGTTGATCTGGTTTGCCAGATCGGCTCGGCACGTTCGATCGCCACATTTCTGCAACGCGTGGGCCGGGCGGACCATCGGCGGATGGGCAGGCCAAAAGGCAGGCTTTTCCCCCTTAGCCGCGATGAGTTGGTCGAGGGCCTCGCTGTGTTGCGCAGCATTCGGGAACGGAAGCTCGATGAGATTGTAATGCCACAGAAACCGCTCGATCTGCTCGCTCAGCAGATAGTAGCCTGTGTTGCTTGCGAAGAATGGGACGAACAGACGCTGTACGAGCTGATGCGTTCGGCTTATCCTTACCGCGATCTTTCCCTGGAAGAGTTCGAGGACGTCTTACGAATGTTAGCGGAGGGATTCAGCACCCGGCGAGGACGCCGAGCCGCTCTCATTCATCACGACGCCGTCAACCGTCGGGTCCGTGGAAGGCGTGGTGCCCGACTGACGGCGCTCACCTCGGGCGGCGCCATCCCAGATAATCCAGATTACAGGGTTCTGTTGGAGCCGGGTGATACCTTGATTGGCACGGTCAATGAAGACTTTGCCATCGAAAGCATGGCGGGCGACATCTTCCAACTTGGGAACGCTTCATGGCGGGTCCTGCAAGTCAATGCCGGCTCGATCCGGGTCGAAGACGCGCGAGGCCAACCCCCAGGCATTCCTTTCTGGTTGGGAGAGGCACCCGGACGCACTGCGGAGCTGTCGAGGGCGGTCTCCGTTTTGCGCTTGGAAATTGAAAGGAAGATCGAGGCGGAGCAGGATGTCGCCGATTGGTTCCAGGCGGAACCTGGACTTTCTGAGGCGGGGGCGCGTCAGCTGGCCGATTATTTTGCTGCGGCTTATCGAGCCCTGGGAGTGATTCCATCTCAGGATAAACTCGTTGTAGAACGCTTTTTCGATGAATCGGGGGGAATGCAATTGGTCATTCATTCGCCTTTCGGCATCCGCCTGAATCGAGCCTGGGGCCTGGCATTGCGCAAGCGGTTCTGTCGTTCGTTCAACTTCGAGCTCCAAGCAGCAGCTACCGATGATGCGATAGTGCTCTCGCTGGGGACCCAGCACTCCTTTCCGCTCGATCAGGTTTTTGGCTATCTGAACAGCAAAACAGTACGCGATCTGCTGGTGCAAGCCATACTGGATGCGCCCATGTTTGCTATTCGGTGGCGATGGAACGCTGCACGCGCCCTCGCTCTGCCGCGGCACCGAGGGGGACACAAGGTCCCTGCGCCACTGCAGCGCATGGAATCAGAGAACCTGCTTGCCGCCATTTTTCCTGATCAGCTGGCGTGTCTGGAAAATATCGAGGGCGATCGTGTGATCCCTCGGCATCCGCTTGTTCAGCAGACAATTGAAGACTGTCTTATCGAGGCGATGGACATTCATGGCTTGATCGGTTTACTCGAACGGATCGAGAGCCGCGCAGTTCAGTGCATCGCACTCGACCTGCCGGAGCCTTCGCCGTTGGCGCACGAGATTCTTAATGCCAAACCGTACGCGTTTCTAGACAATGCCCCCTTGGAAGAGCGTAGAACACAAGCGGTTTACACACGACGAGCGGGCGATTCTGCCGCGGATGGCGGTCTTGGGATGCTCGATTTGGCGGCTATCAATAAAGTGAGCGAAGAAGCGTGGCCGCGAGCGACGAATCCTGACGAACTGCACGAAGCTTTACTTCTCTTGGGCGCTCTGACGGAGGACGAAGCGAGAAATCTGACCGACAATTCGACAGAGTGGCTCGAGTCGCTCACCAAGCAAATGCGGGCCGGAAGAATCGCCTCGCCGCGGGTCTTCTGGGTCGCTGCTGAGCGGTGGCCAATGATTCAAACGATCTACCCAGGGCGCAATATCGAGCCTCCGCTGGTTGCGCCCGAGCCAGAAAGGCAACGCCAGTGGGAACGGGCCGATGCTGTGAGGGAACTACTTCGGGGACGGATGGAAGTGACAGGTCCGGTCACTGTGGATGCGTTAAGAGATCTCTTCCATCTGCCTGCCTCAGAGATCCAGGGCGCCCTTTTGGCTCTGGAAGGGGAGGGTATTGTCTTGCGGGGCAAGTTCCATCCAGGCGTCACGGAGATGGAATGGTGTGACCGCCGATTGTTGGCACGTATTCACCGGCTCACGATTAACAAGCTACGCGCGGAAATCCAGCCGGTTTCGATTGCTGAGTATCAACGTTTCTTGCTGGCGTGGCAGAGAGTGGACGCGGAATATCGTGCTCTCGGTGTGGATGGAGTCGCAGCCGTGCTGGAATTGCTGGACGGTTGCGAACTGCCTGCGGCCGCGTGGGAACCCGAAGTGATTGCCCTTCGGGTCGATGAATATTCTCCGACATTGCTCGATCAGCTTTGCTTCACCGGGCGGATCGGGTGGGGTAGGTTGACCTTGCCAGAGACGCGGACCGTTCGGCCCATGAGCCCGGTTCGCTCGAGTCCAATGTCGCTGTTTGCGCGGGAGAGCCTTCCCCATTGGCTCGCGCTCAGTAAGACATCGGCACACACGGAAATGTCTCCCGATGCGCGAGAAACACTGGAGTCTCTATCGCAAGGCGGCGCCCTGTTCTTTGGCGAAATTGTCAGGCGCACGCGCTTGCTGCCGTCAAGAGTCGAACAGGCGTTGGCCGAGTTAGCGGCGCAAGGTTGCGTGACTGCCGACGGCTTCGAAGGCCTGCGCGCGCTGCTTTTGCCGGAAGAAAAACGTGCCCCCTTTTCAGCCGTCCGGCGACGCAGGCATCCTAAAAGCGTGACCAGTGTGGAATTTGGTGGGAGATGGTCGCTGCTGCGAGAAATTTCTTCCGTAGGATCCGAAGCAAAATCGACAGGAATTGACGGGCGCGAAGAATCGGTTGAGGCATTCGCGCGCGCCCTGCTTCGACGATACGGCGTAGTTTCGCGTCGCATTGCGGAAAACGAATCTTTGCGCGTTTCCTGGTTCGAACTGATCCGCGTTTTCCGACGGCTTGAAGCGCGGGGGGAGATTCGAGGCGGCTATTTTGTTAACGGCTTGAGCGGTGAACAATTCGCCAGACCCGAGGCGATCGGGTTATTGCGCTCGATCCGCAAGGCGAAGCCCAAAGGCCAGCTGACTGCGATCAGCGCCGCGGATCCGCTCAACCTAGTCGGCATTCTCACCCCCGGTCCGCGCATTGCCGCCATCACGGGTCACCGCTTACTTCTACGCGACGGGGTACCGATCGCTGCACTGAAGGCAGGAGAAGTCCTCGCGTTGCAACACCATCCTGCGGAATCAGAGCGCGCGATTGAAAACGCTCTTCGCGTTGGAACCATGCCGGCGAAGCTGCGGCCGTACTATGCGTAGTTGCTTGTCCTTTCGGCACATACGGTGAGTTGGTTGCGTCCAAAATGGACCCGGCTACGGATCGCCTTGAAAAAGAGTCAACTGACCTGCGGCAACATTTCCATTCTATGCGAGATAACGCGCTCGGATTCCCGGTGTTCGACCCGACCTAAGGATAAGCTATCCGAACTCAACGGTTAACGGCACTAGCCTGATTTGGGCGATCCCGCTCTCCATCAATTTTACCAAAACCCTCGATCTTTAGGTGGTTCCGGTTACCGGTTTCTCCCATAAGTTAGTCTCTATTCCGAAGGCTAACGACGGGACCGGTGGTGATTCCTTATGACGTCGAGGTGGATCGTGCGCGGAGCCACCAGGTTTCTCGGAACCATGAAGCACGCGCGGATGGTTTACCTGCGAAATGGCGGATTCAGTTGGCGTTTGCAGGAAGATCTCGGTCGAGTCAATAGCCACTGGATTCGAATCATGGTTCCCTTCTGGAGCCAGTGTCTTTTCCAGGCTGCGCGATCCCCAAAGCCGAGAACAATATCCTCCAGCCAGCCAGGGATTTTCATGCTGGCGGCGGTTCCCCTGAAAGAGCAACTGTTTCCTTGCGTCAAACAAGGACCTGCACAAATACCGTTGGTTACCGAGAAAAGCTAGACAGATAAGCACCATAACAGCGCGGTTACCGCTGCCGATCCGCTAAGCTGACAAACTGGGGAAAAAAGGCAGCCTATCCCGCCCGTGGCGCAGTGTTGCAAGGAAGCGGTTCTGCCGGTCTCGCAACCAGAAAGCATCGGAACCTTTGTGAAGCTTGCAGCTTTGAGTCGGACAGAGTCCAGGCAATCTCAATTTGCCATTACCTATAGAAAATATGGTAAAACAGGCGCTTCCACCCGATTGGAACCTCTCCCGGTATAACTCGGTGGACGCGACGTTTTGCATGGACTTTGCTACCACAAGTTGGGCGCCAGCGATCCAGCCAACCGTTCTCAGAAGCTTCGGAGATAACAAGCAATCTACAGAATGCCCAACCGCGATCAGACACACCCGTTAGGGGATGAGGAGACCGATCAAATTAATCCGATGGTCGCGGATGGACTAACGCCAACCCAACTCGAGTGGTTAGCCAGGCAATCGAGCGTTGTCGGCCGCAAAAAACTGCAGATTCTTCGGCAAGCACTGTTCGAGTGGCTGGGAGAGCATCTGGAGTACCGTTTTGACGAAGCTCGCTTTGGAGATACCGTCCGCCGCGCGCTCGAGGAATTTATGAAGCGCCACTCTGAGGACGTTACTACCGCAAATGCGGACAGCCGCGTTGAGAGACCTCATCGAGATCAATAGATTGCCACTCCTGAATTCATGGCTTCCATCGATGGCCGGACCGGACGACAATCTCTGGTGCTGGCACGCGCCCAGAGGAGTGTTTAATTGTTAGTTAAATAAAGGCTAAAAAACGAAGGTGCTCAAACATCCGACTTTTGCGAACAGAGCGAAAATCCAAGCTCGACAGCAACGCTTGTGCGATCGGCAAATTGGCATGGAGGCGTTTATCGCATCCCATGGCAGCGTTCTTTCTTAGCACGCAGAGAAATTGCGCGTTGTAACCGTCAGGTGTTTCCCACGTCACGATTGGTATCTATGAAATTCAAATATTTTCTTGTTCCGATTCTCGCGGTCATTGGCTGCGGCTGGCTCCAGGCGCAGAGTGCAGATTCGACACCTTTGGCGAGCCCTGGAAACGGCCCTGACGAACACTGGCGTCATCACCACGGATGGATCTGGAGAGAACTGAATCTCACCCAGGCCCAAAAGGTGCAGATCAAATCCATCAGGCAGGACATGAAGAGCAAGACCCACCCTGCGCTGGCGGCTGTCCTGAAAGCTAAGCTGAAGCTGCAGCAGGATATCGATGCGAACAGTGAGCAAGCACTGATTGCCGCCGATGCTTCGGCACTCGCAACCGCGGAATCCCAATTTGCGAGCGTCCGCGCTATGGAGTTAGGCCAAATCAAAGTTCTTCTTACGGACGAGCAGAAAACCACTTTGCAAAATCTCCGCCAGAAACGGGAGGAGCGGATGCAGGAGATGATCAACAGACTGTCTCAACCGACGACCTAACTAGCCGACTTGCATTGATTGGGAAGACGTTAAAATAATTCCGCTAACTGGAGCCCTGCTAACCGCATATAGAGCAGGGCTTTGGTTGTCATGTGCCTCTCCGCACTCCTGTCGGGGTGGCGATTCATAGATGGATGAAGGAGTATCGACTGCGACGAAAAGCAGTCACAAGAATGAACCGCGCGACCGGAAAGGGAAATTTCACCCGTATGAACGCAAAGATGGGTCTATTGCCTATTCCGTTCAGCGCGGCAGCCCTCATTTCAATTTTGGCGACACCAATGCCATCCAATGCGGCCAGTAGAGGCGCTGCGGTGGGGCTTTGGAGAAATGAAGATGCCACCATAGAGATCTTTGAGGACCAGGGGAGGTTGAGCGGAAAAATTGTCGCGCTGCGAGAGCCGCGAACGTCCGAAGGAAAGGAAAAAACGGACATCCACAATCCGGACCCCTCCAAAAGAGACAGG
>JAFAQT010000288.1 GCA_019246215.1 Verrucomicrobiota bacterium | reverse complement strand
ATCGAGTCGGCTGGAAATTGATCGGAGTCCAGGGACCAGAGTCGTTGGCGGAAACGCACGCCGGACGGTTCACGACTCTGCCGTTCTTCGCTGAGCAACAGATCGATTGGGAGAAAGAAAAGAATCATGGCGCAAAAGCGTAAACCGGATCGTGTGGAAGTTGTAATCATCGGGGCGGGCGCATCTGGTGCGACTGCGGCGAAGGTGCTCACCGAGCGCGGATTTCGAGTGGTGGCACTGGAGCGAGGGCCATGGCGTAAGCGCGAAAGCTTCGGCGGCGATGAGTTAGCCAACGTCAATCGCTACAATCTTTGGCCTGACCCGATCCTTAATCCGCGCACCTTACGGGCATCAGCAGACGAAGGAGCTAAAATCAACCTTTTCTGTCCGGTACCGCAGATGGTCGGCGGTGGTACCGTGCACTGGCAGGGCTGGCTGCCGCGCTTCACCGAAAGCGATTTTAAACTTCGCTCGATCGTGGGCGAGGTCCCGGGCACGACACTCGTTGACTGGCCGATCTCCTATGCTGATCTGGAGCCTTACTACACCGAGGTCGAGTGGGCCTTCGGCGTCTCGGGCGCCGGTGGCGTAAACAAGTTCGAAGGCTTTCGGAGCAAGGATTATCCATGTCCTCCGCTGCCCGCGACACGCTACGGTCACAAATTCCACGAGGGCTGTCGCAAGCTTGGCTACAACTCCTTTCCGACTCCGATGGCGGCCCTTTCGCGTCCCTATAACGGACGCCCAGTTACCGTTCAGAGCGCGTTTGCCCAGCAGCACGGCGATCCAACCGGAACGCGATCAAGCGCTCTCTCGGTCTTTGTTCCCGACGCTCTTAAGACTGGGCGATACGATCTGCGTCCGGACTGTTACGTGCATGAAATCCGCGTCGACGAGCGCGGTCGTTGCAGGAGCGCGGTGTACCAGGACGCCGAAGGCGATTTCATCGAACAGGAAGCGAACATTTTTATTCTTGCCTGCGGAGCGATTGAATCGGCCCGGCTGTTGCTGCTTTCGCGCTCTGGACGCTTTCCGAATGGGCTGGCAAATGGCAGCGACCTGGTAGGGCGGAACGCGACTTTTCACGAGTTTAGTGCGGCAGTGGGCGTGTTCGAAGATCCAATCTACGCTTGGGCGGGCGGGGGCTACGTGGCCGCAAGTAGCTTCCAATTCTACGAGCATGACGAAAAACGGGGCTTCGCCGGCGGATGCCACATTGCGTGTGCGGGGGTCGGCATTCCGCTCCCAATCAATTGGAGCCTGCCGGGTCGCCCGGCTTGGGGAGCCGAGGCGAAGCAGATCGATCGCGACTTTTACAATCACAGCTTCGCGATTGCGATGGTCGTGCACGATATGCCGCAACACGACAATCGCGTGGAGCTTGACGACAAGGTCAAGGATGCGTGGGGATTGCCGGTGTCGCGCATCACCAATAAGATTCACGAAAATGACCTTAAGATGGGCCGCTGGGTGATTGATCATAATGCAGAGATCCTTGACGCAGCCGGCGCGAAAAGAGTTTACCGGGTTTATATCGACCGCATCACGGGCAACTGTTCGCACCAGCACGGCACCACGCGGATGGGCGACGATCCCCAATCTTCCGTACTGAATAAGTGGTGTCAGGCGCACGAGGTGGACAATCTCTTTGTCGTGGACGGTGGGCCGTTTCCGACTGCGACCGGAGCCAACCCCACCCTAACGATTATGGCCAACGCCTGGCGCGTTGCTGATTACATCGCCAGCCGCTACAAGGAGCGCAAACCGTAGCAGCAGATTGAAACCCTTTAGACCTCGTTACAAAACCAGCCCGCGAAAGATTTGATAATGCCGTCTTGGAACAAAGCTTACCATGCGAACTGTTGGGGAGCACTAGGAGGGGCGCCCGTTGGAGTAACCTCCATCAAGGATTTGTATTACCGAACGTTTGGTGACATGAATCGCGCCATCGCCGATATCGGAGCCGCTGGTTATAAGGGGATAGAGCTCTTCGATGGCAACCTCCTGGATTATGAAGGAAAGGCTGGTGAGCTTCGAAGTCATTTGGCTGATGCCGGACTGAATTTTTTGGCCGTGTACAGCGGTGGCAACTTCATCTTTCCCGAAATTTTGTCGGAAGAATTATGGCGAATCCGCAAAGGGGCAGATCTAGCGGCCGAACTGGGCGCTCAGCACCTTGTCGTAGGGGGTGGCGCACAACGAACGACACCGACCACGGAGGAAGATTATCGCCGCTTGGCGGAAGGATTGAACCAGATTGTTAAAGTGGCCGAGGAACGGGGCATGACCGCTCACTATCATCCGCATCTTACTACAATGGCGGAATCGCCTGAACAGATTCGAAAGGTGTTTGATCTCACAAGCATTCATTTTTGTCCGGACACTGCTCATTTAGCGGCTGGCGGCGGTGATCCAGCAAAGCTTATCCTCGAGCACGCCGATCGTATTACGTATGTCCATCTCAAGGACCTTCGCCGCAACCCGTTTACGTTTCTGCCGCTCGGCGAAGGCGAGTTGGATCTGGATGCTATTCTTCAGGCGCTGGTTACAATTAAATATGCGGGCTGGCTTCTGGTCGAATTGGACTCGTACGACGATCCGAAAGCCGGGGCAGAGATTGGCATGCGTTATCTGACCGGATTCGAGAACCGAGTGAAAAACTAGAGCATCCCTTTGATAGTATTTGATAGTCATTTCATAACTATAAAGATAAATCCATGAGAAAACTGAGCCCCCTCACAATCGTCTTTGCGTTTGCATTGGCCGGCGGGATCGTAGAACGCGCTAACAGCCAAAACGTTGACCCGGCAAAAGCATTGGCCGAAATCCAGCAAAAGCCGCTGAGCAAAGGTCCGCATGGCGAGGATCCGGCGCTTGCCAGCTCTGTGACCCTAACGCCTGAAGAACTCGATAAGATCAAAGGCCTTAAGGCCAAGGCCGCGATCGTGATGCACTACGCGGGAAATGATTGGTCCCAGGCGCAGGTGACCGGTCTGAAAGCGCAGTTCGCGAAAATGGGCATTGATGTAATTGCGGTTACTGACGCCGGCTTCAAGCCGGAAAAGCAGGTCGCCGATATCGAGACAATTCTCGCACAAAAACCGCAAATCATCGTCTCGATCCCAACCGATCCGGTCTCCACAGCGTCCGCCTATATGAAGGCGAGCCAGCAAGGAGTCAAGCTGGTCTTCATGGACAACGTTCCAAAGGGAATGGAAGCGGGCAAAGATTATGTCAGTGTCGTATCGGCCGACAACGCCGGGAACGGTGCAGTGGCTGCCCTTCTGATGGGGAAGTTTCTGAAAGGCAAAGGGCAAATCGGCCTCGTCTACCATGCGGCGGATTTTTTCGTGACCCGCCAACGCTATGATGCTTTCAAGAAAACGATCACCGCCAATTATTCCGCGATCAAGATCGCAGAGGAACAAGGTATCGGCGGCCCCGACTTTTCCGGGGACGGAGAGAAAGCGGCTTCGGCAATCCTGACCTCCCATCGGGGTGTAAACGGCATCTGGGCAGTCTGGGATGTACCGGCGGAAGGAGTGATTTCCGCGGCCCGGTCCGCGGGTGCGGACAATTTGATAGTGACCTGCTGCGACCTGGGGTTGAATGTTGCCATCGATATGGCCCAGAATGGCTTTGTTAAGGGCCTGGGTGCGCAGCGGCCATATGACCAGGCCGTTACCGAGGCGCTTCTTGCCGGATACGGGCTGCTTGGTAAACAAGCCCCGGCTTACGTTGCGTTGCCTGCACTTCCGGTGACCCGGGACAACCTGCTTGAGGCTTGGAAGGAAGTCTACCATGCTGACGCGCCCGCTAGTATCAAAAGCAGCATGAAATGAGCCAAGCCGATCAACCGCCAGTCGACGCTGTGGGCATGATTGGGATCGCCAAGTCATTTGGCGGAGTTGCAGCCTTGGAACACGTGGATTTCAGCGTGCGGAAGGGCGAGATTCACGCCCTGTTGGGGGGTAACGGCGCCGGGAAATCCACGGTTCTGAAGATGCTTTCCGGCGTCCACAAGCCGGATAAGGGTGAGATTTGGATTAACGGGGTTAAACTCGAAGAACATACACCGGAAGCGGCGCGCCGTTTGGGGATCGCCATGATCTTCCAGGAGATGAGTCTGATTCCTTCCTTGACGGTTGCTCAGAATATATTTTTAACCCGAGAACCCAAGAGTGCGATAGGAATGCTGGACGATCGTACGGGATTGAAGGAAGCGCGCATTCTTCTGGAAAAAATCGGTGTCGACCTGGACCCTCGACGGCGTGTTGATAATCTCAGTGCCGGCCAGCGGCAACTTACCGAAATTGCGAAAGCCCTTTCGCAACAGGCGAGTGTCCTCATCATGGACGAACCAACGTCCACACTCAGCTCGGCGGAAATCGAGCACTTGTTTGGCTTTCTGGACAGACTGAAGAAGTCCCACGCGTCGATCATCTATGTGTCACACAGAATGGAAGAAATCCGCCGCATCGCGGATAGAGTCACCGTGATTCGAAATGGTCGCAACGTGATGACGAAGGCGGTCGCCGAAACTACGCTGGAGACGATCGTCGAGGAAATCGTTGGCAGAAGAGTCGGCGCTTTCGAGCGAAAAGCGCGGACCGCCAAGCTGGGGGCAGAAGTGTTGCGCTGCGTAAACGTTACCGCCAAACCTCGCCCATTGGAGGCGAACCTCACCGTTCGCGCCGGCGAGATCGTGGGAATCGCGGGTCTGATGGGCAGCGGACGGACCTCCCTCGCAAAATCCGTTTTTGGATTGCAGCCGGTTGTTTCCGGCGAAATTCGCCTGAAAGAAAAGGCCGTTAAGATCAGCTCACCTCCGGATGCAGTCGAGGCAGGCATCGCCATGATTCCAGAAGATCGTCTCACCCAAGGTTTGGTGCTTCAGCACAGCGTGGCTGACAATATGACCCTGCCGGTAATCGATAGGAATTCCAAACTCGGTTTTGTACAGGAGGAGAAAGAGAAGGCGCTGGTTGCCGACTATATCAAGCAATTGCGGGTCAAGACGGCATCTCCCCAAAAAGCAGTCCGCACACTTTCGGGTGGCAACGCACAAAAGGTTGTGCTGGCGAAATGGCTGGCGACGGACCCGCTCCTTCTGATTTTGGATGAACCCACAGCCGGCGTGGACATTGGCAGCAAGACGGAGATTGTGGAGATCGTCCGTGAGTTCGCCGACCAGGGTAGAGGCGTCCTGGTCATATCTTCCGAACCCGCAGAGCTTCTGGCTTTGAGTGATCGGATCTTGGTCATGGCTGGCGGTCGGGTCGTTCGAGAAATCAGTTCAGCGGAGATCGAGAGCTGGGCAGCAAAAGCAACGGACACAGCCCATAGAATCAGTTTGATGGAGACCGGCCTGCAAGTGGCCATCCAGGAGGCAAATTCATGAATGCGAAATCGGAAATTATCCCCGCGAAGTCCGAATCCTTTATTAGCCGCATGAAGGAGGAATGGCGTCAGTACGTCATCTATTTGGGATTTATAGTCATTTTTATCTTTTTCTCGCTGACCTTAAGCGACAAAGGGTTTCTCGATCCTAACAACCTGCTGAATATCGTCCGCCAAACCACCATGATCGCGGTGATGGCAGTCGCGATGACGTTTGTTTTGTCCTCAGGTGAGATTGATCTGGCGATCGGGGCTACTGCCGGACTGGTTTCAGTCACCACCGCGATGTCGCTGGCAAAGTTCGGTCTCATCGGTGGCATCATTGGAGGACTGCTGAGTGGGCTGGTGGTCGGTCTAATCAACGGGCTTTTGACGACCAGGGTTGGTATCCCTTCCTTTCTGGTGACCCTCGCCATGATGGGAATCGCCCGGGGAACAGCCATGTGGGTCAGCAACACTGCCGCTATTCCGATTCTCGATAAGACCTACTATTTCACCTTTGGTTCCGGGAACATCGGTCCGGTGCCGATTTTGTTAATATGGGCTCTGGTAATCGCAGTGATCGGCCATATTGCGCTTCGTAAAACAACATTTGGAAGAAAGGTGTTGGCAACGGGTGGAAGCGAAACCGCGGCCAGATTTACTGGCATCAAAACACATAATATCAAGCTGCAGGTGCTGATTATTTCGAGCGTTGCCGCGGCGATCGCTGGAATGCTCTATGCCGGGCGTCTTCGATCTGGTCGATTCCAACTTGGTGAAGGTGATGAATTGTCTGTCATTGCAGCGGCCGTGTTGGGAGGCACCAGCTTGTTCGGGGGGTTCGGTTCAGTCGTCGGATCTATCGTCGGCGCGCTGATGATCGGCCTAATTAACAATGGGTTGATATTGATGGGCCTAGAGTTCAGCCAACAATTGATCGCTCGCGGAGTTATCATCATCCTGGCCGTGATGGTTGCGCGATCGCGGCGCTGATCGCAATTCCATTGAATATGAAGCGAAAACTGAAAGCTGGCATGGTCGGCGGGGGTCGAGACGCGTTCATCGGTGGAGTTCATCGCATGGCGATGCGACTCGATGGAAAAATTGAATTGGTCGCCGGTGCGTTCTCGTCGGACCCGCAGAAATCGAAACTCTCCGGCGAAGACCTGCTGCTAGACCCCAAACATGTCTACGCAGACTACCGCACCATGGCCACAGAAGAAAGCCGATTGCCGGCTGGTGAACGGATAGATCTTGTTTCAATTGTGACTCCGAACCGGACCCATGTGCCTGTGGCTAAGACGTTCCTGGAAGCCGGATTTAACGTTGTCTGCGATAAGCCACTCGCCTTCGATCTTCAAGAAGCCCGGGCCCTGCGCGACCTGGTCAAGAACACAGGCAAGGTGTTCGCGTTGACGCACAATTACACAGGCTATCCGATGGTCAAGGAAGCGCGCGAGCTGGTCCGGAGCGGCGAACTTGGGGAAATACTGAAGGTAGTTGCCGAGTATCCGCAGGGCTGGCTGAGCAGGCCGATCGACGAAGAGGGACAGAAACAAGCGTCGTGGCGGACAGACCCGCAGCAAGCCGGCGCCGCAGGGTGTATCGGGGATATCGGGACTCACGCCGAAAATCTTGGCAGATACATCACCGGTCTGCGGATCGACGAACTATGCGCCGAGTTCACTTCGTTCGTCAAAGGACGACAGCTCGAAGATGATGCTAATTTGCTCATTCGCTATAAAGGCGGGGCGAAGGGCGTATTGTGCGCCTCGCAAATTTCCATCGGGGAAGAGAACGATCTGAGCATCCGGGTGTATGGAACAAAAGCCTCACTGGAATGGCATCAGGAAGATCCGAACGAACTGATTGTTAAGTATGCCGACAAACCACGACGCACTTATCGTCGCGGCAATGAATATGTCAGCGATACCGCAAAACGCTTCACTCGCTTTCCGTCGGGTCATCCAGAAGCCTTTGTTGAGGCTTTTGCCAACATTTATGTCGAGGCAGCGCGCGCTATCGAAGCGGAAGTTAGCGGCCGGGCTATCCCTCGCGATTGCGATTACCCGACCGTTGAAGATGGGGTCGAAGGGATGGCATTCATTGCAACGGCGGTCCAAAGTGCAAAGGCCGGCGGCACCTGGACCGGGATGGTAGAGACTTAAAAAGAGAGCGGTATCAAAAGGAAGGGTCGGCTACACCGGGGCAGCGCGCAGGGAGAGGTTCAAAGAAGGGCAAATAAGGGCAACAAAAAGGAAATTTAAAATGGATCAGATGTGCACCGTCATTGCGTATTTTCACGCAAAGCCCGAAAAGCAGCAGGAACTCGAGAAGATCCTCCAAGATTTTGTAGTGCAAACCCGACAGGAACCGGGCTGTATTAACTATGATCTTCATCAGGGCGACGAGGATCCGAATGTGTTCGTGTTTTACGAAAACTGGCGATCTCGCAGCGATTGGGATCTCCATAACCAAAAGCCGTTTCTGAAAAGCTTCCTCGATAAGAGGATGCACTATTTGACGAAAGAAATCGGGGTCAAGACCTACACGATGCGGAGCCCGTA
This sequence comes from Verrucomicrobiota bacterium, assembly GCA_019246215.1. GTDB lineage: Bacteria > Verrucomicrobiota > Verrucomicrobiia > Chthoniobacterales > JAFAMB01 > JAFAMB01. The sequence continues at coordinate 1,616 of JAFAQT010000288.1, read as the reverse complement.
TGACAAAACCCGGCCGTGAAGCCGAAGGATCAAGTTAAGTGGTTCTAACCATCATCGGGAGCCGTCATTTATGAAAAGAGCGAGCCGTCTAGCTTCTCTTGGCTTGGCTCTTGTTCTGGTCACAGGTGTCGTGGAACGCGTTTGGAGTCAAATCGCCGATCCAGATAAGGCGCTCGCTGGGCTCCAGGACAAGATCTTGAGCAAAGGACCAAACGGGGAAGAGCCCTCGCCGGCTAGTTCCGTTAGTTTGTCGGCCGAAGAGGTCGAAAGAATCCGGGGACTCAAGGCTAAGGCGGCGATCGTGATGCACTATTCGCGAAATGATTGGTCGGAAGCGCAGGTCGCCGGACTCAAATCGCAATTTGACAAAATGGGAATCGAGGTCATTGCAGTCACTGACGCCGGCTTTCTAGCTGAAAGGCAAGTAGCCGATATCGAGGCGGTCCTGAATAAGCATCCTCAGATAATAGTCTCTATTCCGACTGATCCGATCATCACAGCCCCAGCTTACAAGAAGGCGAGTCAACAAGGGGTTAAACTGGTCTTTATGGATAACGTTCCCAGCGGGTTCGAAGCGGGGAAAGATTATGTCAGTGTCGTCTCGGCAGACAATTACGGCAACGGTGTGGCCTCCGCTCATCTGATGGCAAAGGCTCTGCAGAGCAAGGGACAGATTGGATTAGTTTACTATGCGGCTGACTTTTTTGTAACCCAGCAGCGCTACGAAGCATTCAAGAAAACGATTACGGAAAGTTATCCCGATATCAAGATCGTCGCCGAACAAGGTATCAGAGAACCCGACTTTTTCACTGATGCGGATAGAGCCGCTTATGCCATGCTGACGGCCAATCAAAAATTGAGCGGCATCTGGGCGGTGTGGGACGTGCCCGCGGAAGGAGTGATTGCAGCGGCGCGGACTGCAGGCAACGAGCACTTGGCTATTACCACGATCGATCTCGGCCTGAATGTCGCTGTCGAAATGGCTCAGTCGAGCGGATTGGTGAAAGGCGTGGGAGCGCAACGGCCGTTTGATCAAGGAGTTACCGAAGCGCTTCTGGCCGGGTACGGCCTCCTTGGTAAACCTGCTCCTGCCTACGTTGCGTTGCCTGCCCTTCCGGTGACCCGGGATAATCTGCTTGATGCATGGAAGACCGTGTACCATACCGAGGCGCCGAGCAGCATTGAGAACAGGATGAAATAACCGTTCATTTCGGCGACGCTCGATCGAAGATAAAACGCCAACGCAAGTGTAATTGGTACGCGCTTTCAGCGCTTCGGCTCTCTTTGTTGCCGCTCCTGGGGCTTTGCCCCAGGCTTTGGTCGTTCCGGCGCTTTCAGCGCGCACAGAAGAATTGGTATCAGTGACATTTGCGGCGCCTTCGGCGCCGAAGGCGCCCAACCAATTCAAGCCAGGGGCGCGGTCCCTCGACACACGCTCGAAACGCCTTCGGCCCTGAAAGAGCCCAACCGACTACAAGAGTCTGAGACGCAGCCCCCTTGGACACGCGCTGGAGGGGGCGTTCGGCGCTGAAAGAGCCCAACCGACTACAAGAGTCTGACGAGCAGCCCCCTTGAACACGCGCTGGAGGGGCCTTCGGCGCTGAAAGCGCCCAACC
>JAFAQT010000141.1 GCA_019246215.1 Verrucomicrobiota bacterium | reverse complement strand
TCCTGCTGCTGTGCGATCGGCGAGCAGCATTGCTCTTTCCCGGTTTACTCTCCCAGCCGGGATGGACGGATCACCTTGCCGAAGGCGGGCAAGCATCGCGACTTTATCGCTCCCAGTGACCAGCCACAGGACGCGTCGAGCACGATTAAGGACTGGGTAGGTCAGCGTGAGCCGACGTCTTCCCTGATAGATCCCGGTCACCGCCACATCGGCATCGCTGACTCGGAGGACCGGGTCGCCGGGGACTAACGAAGCCGTGTGCCCGTCCGGACCTAATCCGAGATGGACGAAATCGAGAACCGGCGGGGAGCCGGCAATCTTCGCAAGCGTGGTTGCGTACTGTTTTGCGGCCGCGTCGAGGTCGGCCGATTCAACTGGCATAGCATAGACCTGGTCTCGAGGTAACGGGGCGAGCTCGAGCAGGCTTTCGTGCAAGTGTGTGAGATTTCGGTCGGGATGGCCCTCCGGAGCAACTCGTTCATCGACTTGTGCCAAGTGCACGTTCTCCCAAGGGACTTCGGCTTCGGCCAGGTGACGCAGCATAATCCATGGGGTGTGCCCGCCACTCACGGCTACGATAAAGCGCCCCCGCTCCGCAACTGCCGCTCGAGCTTCTGCGGAAATGATCGCGGCGGCCTCTCGAGCCACCGAATCGGCATCTGCCATTATCTCAGTCTTCATGAAAATGTCTCCAATACGGACTAATCCTGCACCACAGGGTTTTGCCAACCTCCTGGGGGTGAAACTCTTTGTTCCACCTGGCTCGGTCCCCAGGTCTCTTGGTCGTATTCGAAGACAGGGGTAGCCACCTTGAGAATCGGATCGACGATTCGCCATGCCTCTTCGACGTAATCCTCCCGGGCGAACAGGGTTGGATCTCCCGCCATAGCGTCTCCCAGGACGCGCTCATAGGCATCCATCTCGTCTGGACGCGGGTGACGGCTGACAATCAGCTCGTCGGTCTGAGTGACCGTTTCCTCTCCAGGGGCAATAACGTTCATCCCGAAAGCCAGGGTGACCTCGGGGCTGATCCGAAACCGAAAATAGTTGGCCCTCAGATCGAACTCCGAAAACATGGTCGGAGGCCGACGAAATCGTACGATGATTTCTGCACAGGTTACCGGGAGACATTTTCCGGCCCGTATGAAAAAGGGTACACCTCTCCATCGCCAAGAATCGACCTCCAACTGTAACGCCGCGAACGTTTCTACCTGGGAATCTGGCGCGACGCCTTTTTCGTTTCGATAGCCACGGAACTGCCCGCGAACAACATTTTTAGTTTCCAGAGGCGGAATCGCTTTGAGCACTTTGACCTTTTCATCCCGTATCGACTCGCTATCGGTTCTCGGAGGAGGCTCCATAGCCAGATTAGTCAGAACCTGGAATAGATGATTCTGAATGACATCGCGGATCGCTCCGGTTCCATCATAGAAACCGCCACGCCCTTGGACTCCGAAGTTCTCTGCCATGGTGATTTGCACGCTTTCGATATGACTGCGATTCCAAAATGGTTCCAGGAGCGCGTTGGCAAAACGGAAGAAAACCAGGTTGTGCACCGGTCGTTTACCAAGGTAATGGTCGATGCGGTAGATTCTGTTCTCATTGAAAGTGCCGAGCAGGACACGGTTAAGTTCCTGAGCCGAGGAGAGGTCGCGGCCGAAGGGTTTTTCAACGATCACGCGAGCGTCATTGGTGGAGCCGGACTTGGCCAACTGTTCGACAACCAGCTCGAAGGCGACGGGTGGTATTGCAAGGTAATAGGCAGGCCGCTGCGTGGAGCCGAGCTCTTTGCGGACGACCTCAAACGTTTCTTTATCGTTGTAGTCCCCATCCACGTAGCGCAATAAGGCGCACAGCCTGTCGAAAGCTTCGCGGTCGAGTCCCCCGTGTTTTTCCACGCTGTCGCGGGCCCTCTCCTTAAGTTGGTCCAGGTTCCAACCGGCTTTGGCCACACCAATGATTGGCGCGTTCAGATGCCCACGTTTGACCATCGCCTGCAACGCCGGGAAGATTTTCTTGTATGCAAGGTCGCCGGTTGCACCAAAAAACACCAGCGCATCCGAATGAGAAGCGGGCATCGTTTGTTCCTCTATTTTTTCGCCGGCTTTTCCAGGTGTCCGCCGAACTCGAACCGCATGGCTGAGAGGAGTTTGTCCTGGAAATCTGCGTCGCCCCGCGAACTGAATCGTTCGTAGAGGGCCGTAGTGAGCACCGGCACCGGAACGCCTTCGTCGATGGCAGCCTTGATTGTCCATCGTCCTTCTCCCGAGTCAGAAACTTTTCCAGCGAACCCCGAAAGGACGGGGTCTTTGGCCAGTGCGATCGCAGTCAGATCCAGCAACCACGAGGCGATCACACTGCCGCGACGCCAGACCTCTGCGATATTGCCAAGATCGAGATCATATTGGTAATCGTCGGGATCGCGCAACGGAGTGGTCTCCGCGTCAATGGTATCCGTTTTTTTTCCTATGTTGGCATTGCGCAAGACACCTAATCCCTCGGCGTATGCGGCCATGATCCCATATTCGATACCGTTGTGGACCATTTTAACGAAATGTCCGGCGCCGTTGGGTCCGCAGTGCAGATATCCTGACTCGGAGGTGGTACCAAGTTTCTCCCGGCCTGGTGTGCGCGAAATGTCACCAGTGCCGGGCGCCAAGGTGGCGAAGATTGGATCGAGATGCTGTACCACCGGGGACTCGCCGCCGATCATCATACAGTAGCCACGCTCTAAGCCCCAAATACCGCCGCTTGTTCCGACGTCGACGTAATGGATCTTTTTCGCGGCAAGTTCTTTAGCCCGGCGGATATCGTCGACATAGTACGAGTTGCCACCGTCAATGAGAATGTCTCCCGGCTCCAGCAACGGCAGGAGGTCGGCAATGGTTTTGTCCACGATTGCTGCAGGAACCATGAGCCAGAGAGCTCGCGGTTTCGAAAGCCCCTTGACGAGGTCGGTCAGTGAGGAAGCGCCCACCGCTTTCTCCTTGACCAGCTCCTCGACCGCTTTAGGCGAAAGATCGAAGACGACGCCCTCATGGCCTGCCTTTAACAAGCGACGCACCATGTTGGCGCCCATTCTTCCAAGTCCGATCATTCCGAGTTGCATCAGC
>JAFAQT010000101.1 GCA_019246215.1 Verrucomicrobiota bacterium | reverse complement strand
CGGGCAAATACATCGCTTGGAGCCTGGCCAGAAAGGGAATGCGAGCGGTTCTTTGCGCAGTTCGTCTTTCGACCAGGTGGTCATTGCGGGTTCTCCTTCGTTGAGCAAATTCCGCGCATAGCCTTGCTTTACAGGGCTTGGCGCTTGGGCCTGAACAAGATTTCTTCGCTCGCTACCGAAACCGATTCTTCACGCAGTTGGTCAGTGCGAGGACGTCTTTAACTATTTGCGCGGCGAGCCGCATGTTCGCTGTTCTGATCGGCCTGGATAGAGCTTTGCGCTGACATGAGGCATGGCGCTCTCGATCAGTTCTTCAGCTTCCAAGCCTCAAAGCGACTCACGCGCTGAGGTCACTTGCGATATTGATCGTCGGTGACCTTTTCCATCCATTCGACGACCTTACCGTCGAGATTCTCCTGAATGGCGATATGCGTCATGGCTGTGGTTGGCGCCGCGCCGTGCCAATGCTTCTCATCCGGCGGGAACCAGATCACATCGCCAGGATGAATCTCTTCAATCGGACCGCCCTCGCGCTGGACCCACCCGCAACCGGCTGTGGCAATCAAGGTTTGACCGAGAGGGTGGGTGTGCCATGCTGTTCGAGCGCCGGGCTCGAAGGTGACACTGGCACTGGCCGCGCGTGCTGGAGCGTTTGCCTGAAACAGAGGGTCAATGCGCACCGCGCCGGTAAACCAGTCGGCCGGTCCTTTGTTGGAAGGCTGTGAGCCATTTCTTTTAATTTCCATGGTTAACTTCTTTCACGTTTCTATTTGGATTCCATTGTTAGCGAAGCTTATAAGTCCTGCCGTGTGGGCCGGAATAGGATTTCAATGATGACCACCTCTTCCGGCTGGCTGATGACGAAGGCGATGGCCCGCGCGAATGAATCGGCAGGAATGGCGATAAGTACTACTCCCTTCGTGTAACCTCTTCAAATTTCAGTCGGTGGTTGGCCTTGATCCAATCGCGGGAGGCGCTAGTTTGTTGGAATCGCCTTTTATGGACTTCCTAAATCACCATTTCTACTCGGGCCTTGCCATCGGTGCTCTTCTGGGCTTTATAGGCATTGCTTTTACCCTCATGCGCCTGTGGGACACCAAAAATGAAGTGAAACGTCTGAAGCGGCATCTTGCGGATAAGTTGGAGCTCGAATCGGAAGCGACAAATCGGTTGCGCCAGGATCTTCAGGAGTTCAAACAGCATAATGAAAATCTTCGCATCAAAGTTGCCAACTTGAATCAGTACCCAGATAAAAGGCTGCAACGTGAACTGGAGATCTACGCCAGGGCCGAACGGTTTATGGTCTCGAGTTCGCCCGGGTTTCCCGCGGTGTGGGAAGAAGCGAAACGCAACGCGTTGAACGGCCTCGAAGAGGAAGAGACTGGAAAAAGCCTTCCGAAACGGGTCTTTAACGCCCTTTTGAATCGGCCCTCGTATAAAAGCTCTAACTCCGATCACGTTGAAGGAGGAAATTAGTGTCCGAGGAGAGATCACTGCTTGCGATGTTGACACGCTTTGGTGAGGTGATAGCGTCAAGCCCTTTCAAGAACCCGACACTATGGCGAATATACGATCTGCCGCTAAACGAGCGAAGCAAACAGCTCAACGCACGCTGCGAAACAGGAGCGTTCTGACCGGATTAAAGGGCCAGCAGAAAAAATTGACTGCTGCCGTTGCGTCCGGTGAACGTGCAAGAGCGCAGGCGGAATATGATCTCCTAGCGTCCAGGCTGGACAAAGCGGCGAAGCGAGGAATCGTCCACAAGAATCTCGCAAATCGTCGGAAAAGCAGGGGTGCAAAGGCAGCCGCGGGCGTCGTCCAGCGGGCGAAGCCGAAGCCTGACCGCCAGGATCAGCTGACCTGACTCGCCAAATCCAGGCGGTCAGCTACGCGACCCAGTCCTTGCTGTGCAGGGAGAGTCACGTCTAGGAAGAGGATTGTTGCTTCAAAGCAGGAGTACCGGTCCTCCATCCTCTCGCAGCTCACGACCATTCCGGTCAGATCTTCGCAAACCGGGCAATCCTCGGGAGTGACAGGATGTGCGCAAATGCGTATGGCCAATTGGGTACCAAGCGGAAAATGCCATCGGGATCGCAACACGATCCCTCGTTCACTGATGCTCAGATCGCCATGGTTTCCAAAGCAACAATCAATCCCGTAGTCGAGATAAACCGTGAAGTCCGGGCCATGGGTATCACATGAGGAACACATTGCAATCTCTAGACCGACGTGGGGAAAGGTAGTCCCGAACTAGCATGAGTCAAGGTTGGCCGCTCATCTCTGATTCTGCTTCGCCCAGGATCCGCTGTGCGAGCCGAGCAAGCATACAGGTCGTCGCGATGGTCACGAGAAAACCAGTACCCCAAAGCAAATAGTCGTGCAGGACCGGCCTGCGTGTGCCGCGCGCCATATCCACCCCGAATTGGCCGAGGGTGCCGACAAACGCATAGAGAAACAATCCTGGACTCTGACCGAGCGCAACCCAGAGCAAACAGCGGCTCAGACGCACTCGCGTGAGACCGTACAGATAATTCAGAAGGCTCGAGGGCGCCAGCGGGTTAAGTTGCGATAGCACCACGATCTTCCATCCGTGCCGTTCGATCGCACCGTCCAGAATTCGAAGCCTGCGGTTGTGGGAAAGAAGCCGTTCGATTCTTTGGCGCCCGATTTTTCTCGCAATCAGGAACGCCAGCGCAGCCCCGAGAAGGTTCCCGGCCAAGACCAGGAAAAATCCCCACCATAGACCGAAAAAGAAGCCTCCGCCCACACTGAGCACGCCTCCTGGCAACAACAACAAATTACAAAGCGCGTAGGTGATCGGATAAACGACGCCGTTCCAGAAGCCGAGCTGTTGGACAGATTCCCGCACATTCCCGATCCAGTCAACGACGGGATATTTTGTGGATGCGGCGAAGAGTATGGTCAACGCCAAAACCAGGCCGGAGCCTTGAACAATCAGGGACCACTGAACTCTATGATAAGTTGCGGACGAACTGTGCGAGCTCGGCGGTGGTGTCATAGGCAAGGAAAGGTGTGATAAGATAGATCCCAGGGAAGTAGTCCAGAGCGGCACGCACGACTTCTTTCGCGATTTCGATTCCTAGGTGGCGGCCTTCCGTTCCCTCGGTCCCCGTCATACGGGAGCGAATCTGGTCCGGGATGATAATTCCCGGAACCTCGTGATGTAAGAACTCGGCTTGTCGCGCATTCAACAACGGCCAGACGCCAGTAAGAATCGGTACTCCCAGATGCTTGGTGCGCGCATGCATCTGGCGGACCAGCCCCTGATCGAAAACCGGCTGCGTCATCACATAGCACGCTCCCGCGGCAATTTTGCGCTCAAGGCGGGCGACCTGTGCATCCAGATTCTTCGCATTGGGATTGAACGTACAACCGGTAACGAAGTCCGTGGGGTATTTGATGTTCTTACCGGCAAAATTGTACCCTTTATTCAATCCTGAGATGATCTCCATCAGCTGGATCGAGTTCACGTCGAATACGGAAGAAGCCCCTGGCTGATCGCCGAATTTCGCAGGGTCTCCGGTCAAAGGCAAGATGTGTCTGATTCCGAGAGCGGCAATACCCATGAGTTCGCTTTGGAGTCCGATGAGATTTTTGTCACGGCAACTGATATGGAGGAGCGGCATTATATTATATTTCTGCTTCAGGATCGCGCCGATCGCCAGGTTGCTAACCCGAAGTATCGCCAGCGAATTGTCCGCCAAGGTGATCGCGTCGCTTCCGGCATCGATCAATGCGCGTGCTGCCGCGAAATATTTCTCGAGTACCAGCGTCTTTGGAGGATCAAGCTCCGTGACAACCACAGTTTGACCCTTGTCCATCAGGTCAAGGAGGCTGGTCTCAATGGGCCTTCTGCGTACTTCCACTTCCGGCTCGGCAATCCAATGCACAGCCGGCTTCAACAGAGTCGGTCTTAATCCGGCGATTGCGGTGGCCATTGCGCGAATCTGACCAGGACCGACGCCGCAGCAGCCTCCAATCAGGCGCGCGCCTTCGGCCACGAATTCCTTGGCCGCCTCGGCGAAATACTCAGGTGCTGTATTGTAAAAAAAACGGCCGTCGTGATAGCGGGGGTATCCTGCATTGGGAAAAGCACTGATCGGGAATTCGATTGGGATCCGGCGCAAAATGCTACGCATGGCATGGGGACCCGTTACGCAGTTCACTCCAACGACGTTTGCACCGAGTCGAATCAATTCTCGAAACGCCTGGACGATCGGCAGACTCGAGGGGAGGCGCCCTTCCTCAGAGCAAACCATTGAACAGATGATGGGAATCTTTGTGTCGAGGTTTCGCACCACATTGAGAGCGAGCTGGATTTCGTTGAAATCCACGAAAGTCTCGAGGAAAACGGCATCCACCCCAGCATCCAGCATCGCCTGGACTTGTTCTTTGAACAGGTCCGCCTGATTAATGTTCTCTAGTTCTGGCTGAGGGTCTGTGATACCTAACGGCCCGATACTGCCGGCCAAAAAAACCGGGCGCTGACCGATCGATTTCCGGGCAAGACGGATTGCCGCCTGGTTCAATTCCTGGACTTGACCTTGTAATCCATGCTTTGACAGGCGTGCTGCGTTTGCGCCAAAGGTATTTGTCTCGATCAGGCGAGCGCCCGCCTGCACATAGGAGTCATGGACACGGGAAACTACTTCGGGAGCAGAAACGTTTAGTTCTTCGAAACAGACGTCCAGCGGCACCCCGGAGGACATTAACTCGGTTCCCATAGCTCCGTCGCCACAAACCACGGAAGAGTTTAGTTCTTCTAAGAAATCCATAGAATCCGCAGCTCACATGTTAGCTGCGGATTCTTATTTGACCAAAACATTATCAATCAAGCGGGTGGAGCCGAAAAAGACAGCAGCGGCGAGAAGCACGGGCAAGTTTCTGGGCTCCTTGGCTTGAAGTGTATCGGGATCGACAACTGCCACATAATCGACTTTCGCCCTTGACGCTCGTTCAATCCGGCGTCGTATCAGGTTCTCCAGAGCGCGAAGCGAAACGGATTGCAAGCGCAACTTATTTTCGGCATCGCGCAATGCCTGGTGAATGAGAGGCGCTTGCTGCCGCTCTTCGGCACTTAGAAACACGTTCCGCGAACTCAGCGCCAGTCCATCCGGCTCACGGACGATCGGACGCGCGACGATGCGAACGGGAAAATTCAAGTCTCGCACCATTCGCCGCAAAATCGTAAGCTGTTGAAAGTCTTTCTCACCGAAGATCGCGATGTCGGGTTGCACCAGGTGAAATAACTTCGTGACGACGGTGCAAACCCCGACGAAATGGCCCGGACGAGAAGCTCCGCACATTACAGTTTGAAGCTGTGATTCCATTACAGTCACCGACGCGTCAGGTTTGTACATGTTCGCAGCCGTCGGGGCAAATACCAGATCGCAGCCCCTGTTTTGGAGGAGGAGGCAATCGCGCTTAAATGGGCGTGGATATTTCCGATAGTCTTCTCGCGGTCCGAACTGCGGTGGATTAACAAAGATGGTAACCACTGTAGATCCTTTGCGCCCGACCAGCTTTTTTGCGTGATCGACGAGCGCCAGGTGTCCCTCGTGAAGGGCGCCCATGGTGGGAACGAGAACCACTGGCCGCGGCAAACTGCGGGTGAGTTGCTGCATCCGGGCAATGGATTCTACGATTCGCATAATTATTTCCGCTGTCGGGGATCGAGGGCATCGCGCAGGCCATCTCCCAAAAAGTTCAAGGCAAGGAGCGTCAGCGACATGGCGATCACAGGGAACAGGAGCAGCCACCAATAACCTTTAATTGGATTGATGACTTGCGCCGCGTCGGCAAGCAGCAATCCCCAGCTGGCAAGAGGTGCCTGGACGCCTACCCCCAAAAAGCTAAGAAACGATTCGTCCAGAATCACTGCAGGGACCGTGAGGGTCAGATAAACGAGCGCGAGCCCAACCAGGTTCGGCAGGAGATGTTGAAAGATGATATTAAGATGGCTTTGGCCAATGCTGCGGGCGGCCAGCACAAACTGCTGCGACTTCAGGCTGAGGATCTGGCCCCGTATGATCCGGGCCATGGTCAGCCATTCGGTCAGGCCCAGGCAGAGAATGAGGATGAAGATCTTCGAATATCCGATTAGCCCTTGTAAACCGTGAGTTGCCATCGTGTGGCGTAGCGCCGGATCGAGAGCACTGATCAGGACCAGCAGAAAAATCAGCCGCGGAATCGCGTACAACGTATCCACCAGGCGCATCATGATGGAGTCGGCCTGACCGCCAACATAGCCTGCTATCATCCCATAGATGATCCCCACCGCAAAACTAACAAGCGCGCCTGTGACGCCGACCAGCATCGAGATCCTGGCACCCAGCAAAACCCGGTACAACAGATCGCGTCCGTTGAGGTCTGTCCCGAACAAATGCTGACCGGAAGGGGGCAGGAAGCTATTGCGGGTCACTTCTCCGGCACTTGCAGGCAGGAGACTAGGTCCAAAAACCGCGGCAAGAGCGGCGACCAATAGGATTCCGGCTGAAAAAACGACGGCAGGATTGCGGCGAAGCTTGAACCAAGGCGAACGAGAGTCATTCATAAAGGGAGATGCGCCGGTCCAGCAAGCCGTAAAGGATATCGACCACCAAATTGAAAACTACCAGGAGGGAGCAGTAAACGATGACGACACCGGCCAGCAGAAAGCCATCCCGGTTCAGCACCGAATTCACAAAAAAGCCGCCGGTTCCAGGGATACTAAAGATGCTCTCCACAACGATTGAGCCGGTCAGCAAGTTGGCTGCCAATGGCCCGAGAAATGAGATAACCGGGAGAATTGCCACTCGCAGCGCATGTTTATAGATGATCACGATGTTACTAAGTCCCTTTGCGCGCGCGGTGCGAATATAATCCTGAGTCAACACCTCGAGCATACTCGACCTGGTGAGGCGGGTGATGTAGGCGGTGTAGGGGGCGGCAAGCGTGATCGAAGGAAGAATGAGGCTCTGGAGATTTCCCCAGCCGCCGACTGGAAGCAGCGGCCAATAGATTGCGAAGACCAATACAAGAAGGGGTCCGATGACAAAGGAGGGCAACGAAACCGCAAACAAAGCCGCCAGCATCGCGGTCCGATCAACCCAGGTATGTTGGTTCGCTGCAGCCAGCGAACCAAGAACGACACCTCCAAAAGTTGTCACGCCAAACGCGATTCCACCAAGCAACCCTGAAACAGGCAAGCTATCGGCCAGGATTTCGTTCACCGTTCTGTTGCGGTATTTCGTCGAAAGACGCAGATCACCGTGCAACAGGTCGCCCAAGTAATTCACATACTGATCGAAGAGCGGCCCGTCCAGTTTGTATTTGGCGCGAAGCTGTTTTTCAATGTGCTCGGGCAATTTTCGTTCCCG
>JAFAQT010000434.1 GCA_019246215.1 Verrucomicrobiota bacterium | reverse complement strand
AACGCGGACGTCCTGCGAGAGCGCCTTTGCTATCTCCACAATCTGTTGCTGTCCCATCCGCAAGTCGCTGACCAAGGTCCGTGGGTTGAGTGGTTGTTCCAGGCGATCCAGAATCTTACGGGCCAGCTTCTCCTGGGCGCCATGGTCAATCACGTCTGCTCGCGTGATCTCGCGTCCGGCGAAGATGTTCTCCGCGATATTGAGGTTCGGGAATAGATTGAGTTCCTGATAAATGATCCCGACACCGGCCTTGGCGGCTTCCCGCGTATTCTTAAAGGTTACTTCGTGGCCGTCCATGATAAGACAGCCGGAGGTCGGCAGCTCGACGCCTGCGAGGATCTTCATCAAGGTGGATTTCCCGGCTCCGTTCTCGCCCACTAGGACATTCACTTTGCCCCCGTAGACCTTGAAATTGACTCCGTCGAGGGCCGTGGTGCCTGGAAAAACTTTCGTTATGTTCTCAACCGAGAGGATGACGCCATTTTGCGAAACCTGGCGCTGAGTTGACGGTCGAGCAGAGGACATGGCGTCGCGGCTTGGCTAGTTTTCGGTTGCCAATTTCACTGGAGTTACACGGATAGGGCTGGTCGACTTCGGATCGAAAGTAAAGGCGCCGAAAAATTGAATGGTCTTTCCGGCAAAGCCGCCAGGGTCTCCTCCGGCAAGCGCGTCTTTGATCGCCCGTAAATTCATTTCCTTCGAGACGCCCGCATAGTCAATTTGATTCGTAAATTGATTAAAGCTCACCAGGCCGGTTGCGTCCCGTAACGCTGTGCCAATGACGACTGGGCCGATTTGCAGATTGATCGTTTCATGATTGCTGCCGTTGCCAACCTCTACCGTCATGGTCCCTGCCCGCGATTCGGTATTAACCTGAGTAACCTTGCCCGACCCCTTGATCATATAGTTGAAGGGGTTGGATGCCTCGCGTCGGCCATATTTTTGCCCAGCCGCCTCTGGGTTTGCGCGAATCTCGGCGAGCAACACAACGGCATCAACAGCTTTGGCTAAAATTGTCGGAATGACTTGGCTTTTCCAGATCGGATCGACAAAACTGTTGGCGTCATTGGCGGTGCCCCCGACGGCTGCGGCTCCCGAGATGCCGGCCGGCTGCAAGGGTTTGATGACAAAAGGTGGTCGAAGGCAGAGGAAAACGATAATCGCGCATGCGGCCAAAGCGCTGACCGCAAATCTGGTTCTGGTGGTTAAGACGGGGCGACCCATCTGGCGAAGCTCATCCACTATGATCTGAGTGGTCAGCTGGGGCCGTGCGTGTAGGTCTCCCAACCGAAATAGGTGGTAAAGGCCTCGCTTAAAATTTTCGCCGTATGCGAAGCGTTCATGGCTGCATGGTGTTCAAAGCCGTTTTTGCAGATATATTTCAATAGTTCCTGAAGGCGCGGCACTTCCACAACTGCGCGGCTGCCAAACGTATCCAGAGAATCGTCAACAAAGCGACCATCCCCGATATAGGCGCGGATCAGGCCGTGGCGATCATCTGTAGTGATACGCGCATAGCTGAACGGACCTGCTGGGGTACGACCCGCAACGGTTCCATAGGTATTTTCCGTGCCAAGCGTTGTCGCGAGAATCTCCGCGTTAGCCATCTTAACGTCTGAGAAAAAACTTTTAGCCCAGTTGCCACAGTGGAAGAGCACGCACTTATTTGGATCGCTTCCATAGTTGTTGTTCCAGTCGACAAGGGCGCTCGGTTTGCCGGATGCTAATTGAAGCGCGTACATCGACGCTACCCCCGTTACGTCCACTTCACACGCGCTTGGGAGAAGGCTTTCACTCATCATGCTCATTAGCGTGCAGACATTGACTCCATAATTATGCTGAAGCGAATCCCAACATTGGATAGCGGTGGCATCTATGCCATAGCTTTGCATCCAGTCATCGAGGACAATCCCTAGCTTTGACATTTTCACTAGTGATGGGCCCGGGATGCCGCTGGTGGGAACGTAAGAGCTAATTGATTCCAGACGTTCCTTTACTCGCTGGTCGCCATTTCCAATCTTAGCGGCATTTCCAAATATTTCAGAGAGGTCAACCGTATTAACGCTGATACCGACTGCTTGAAGGAGTTTCTCGCTGTAACGGGTTGTATTGAATGCATTCGGCCGTGCTCCGACGGCACCCAGACGCGCGTTCTTGAGTCGTTTCACTACGCGGCAAACGCAAACAAATCGTTGGAGGTCTGCTCGGAAGGACTCTGCCCTGGGAGTGACGGTGTGGAGTTCAGTCAGGCTGAAAGGAATTCCGTACTGACACAAATTGTTGCAAACCGAAATTTTGCCGCAGAAGGCATCGCGTCTTCGTTCTAAGCCAAACTTCCCCAGATCATCGGGATAAGCCTGCACAAGGATCGGGACGTGAAGGGCCGAGAGTTTTATGGTTTCAGCGACCCCTTTCTCGTCGCCAAAATTAGGTAAAGTGATAAGGATCCCATCGATTCGATGGCGGTTTTCGTCAAAAAGTGCCGCACACTTTTGAGCGCTCTCCCAAGTCTCAACCGCACCAAGTTTTGTCGTTTGTTCGTCAAGAATGACTGCATCGATGTTTTGTTCCTTCAACACATCAAGGATATCCTGGCGTCCCTGCGTGATGAGGCTGTCTGGGAAAAAATTCCGGTTCCCGACTATCACGCCGAGAACCGTCTTCTGCTGGCTGTTCATAATCCGTGTTTTCCTGTTCGTTTGCGATTCGCGTTATTGTTTTTACCGGTAAACAAATGCCGAATCCTAAATCATTGGACCTTAAATCGGCTGGCCTTGGCGGCCCGAATCCTTTTCAAGCTGGCCACCAAACCTTCAGGACCGCCGAGTGAATCTTGCCAGTTTGGCGAAGAAATCCTCCAGGATAAATCTTTGATCTATGGCGCGGTAAACACGAATGGGACGGTTTCGCCCGGTGTGCACGTAGTTCATTTCCGCGTTGAATTCCGGTGCAGGACGCCACTCAAACCATCCGCATTCCGGGTACATCATCACGCCGACAGCGGGCGAATCGCCAAGCGATCGGTGTTCGATAGGGCCATGAGGGTGGTATCGTTTGTTCCATTCCACGAGCTGTTCCACCAGGTATTTGCCTAGCGGGCCCTTGTCATGAACTTTTTCCACCAGTTCGGCGTAACTGACCGCCATCCTTTTGTAGATTGTGCTGGGAAGCTGCCATAACTCCGCTTTGGAACGGAACACTACGTTGGCTGCGTTTACATCGTTGCAAAGGTTGAACTCCCACCCGCCCACGGGCCAATCCTCCCCGCCGATCCAGACTACGCGCACGTTGCGCTCGGCTATCGCCGGCTCCTCAAGAAGGGCTGAGGCCATGTCCGTCAACGGACCCAGAAAAGCGACGTGCAGCGGGCGGGGATCGTCTTTCATCGCCTCTTTAATGATTAAGGCCGATCCCTCAGAGGGGAGCGGGGTCTTCTCATCCGGGAGTGCTTTCTCGGCACCGGCATGAACCGGGATGCGACCCTTAAGATCCATCAAGTCGAGCAACTTTAGAACCTCTTCGTGGCTGGCTCGAAGGCTGCCCGGTCCCCTGCGGTCACCGAAATGGGCGGGGATGATACCGTGAAGGTCAAAGAGCGGCGTTAAAATCGTGTGAACGATCGCGTATTGATCGTCCGCCTCGTTCTTTGCGTCGGTGTTGAGGATTACTCGAACTTTTTTGGACGGCTCAGGGATAAAGAGTGGATCCATGGTTTTGGTTCATGACAAACAATGGGTTTAAAGGTAATCGGGTCCGTAGCAGATTCCGCTTGCGGAGCAGGCTGGAAAAACCTTGAAGGCAATGTTGCTCTCAGATTACTCATTTCACTGCCCCGCCCATGCCGCTAACGAAATAGCGTTGAAAAAACAGGAAAACCAAGACTATCGGCACCACGGAAATCAGAACAGCAGCGGCAAGCTGGTCGTACTGGGTCGAAAATTGGGTGCTGAACTGCACGAGCCCAAGGGGCAACGTCCGCAGCTCATCGGAGCGCAAAAAAATCTGAGCGAGGATAAACTCATTCCAGGTGGCAACGCCGTCGAGGATGCAGAGCGAAACCACCGCGGGCAGAGCCAATGGCAGTGCGATACGAAAGAAAATGCGGAGATAGGAGGCGCCGTCAATGCGGGCCGCTTCGATGATAGCGGTTGGTATCGTGCGAAAAAATCCTCTCATTACTAATACGCCGAATGGAACTCCAAAACCGATGTAGAGGAGGGTCAAGCCTGTTAACGTATCGATCAGGTTCAGGGCGTTCATCAGCAACGTGAGGGGTACGAGCGTCATCTGAATGGGCACGATCAGGCCGATGAGAATGTAAGTGAAGACTCGGTCCGCCCGCTTAAAACGCATGTGTGTCAACGCAAACGCCGCCAGCGATTCGAGAATAATCCCTACAGGAACCTTGAAACCCGTGACAATGACACTGTTCCAGAAATAGTTTTTAACGCCTGTATCCCACGCTTCAGTGAAATTCGACCACCTGATCGACTTAGGGAGCGAAAAGGCTCCATTGACAGCGAAGTCACCTGCATCTTTGAGGGCGGTAAGAACGAGCGTGATAACGGGGGCGAACCAAATTACCGCTGCCAACGCTAGCGCGGCGTAGAACAAGGCGACCTTCGCCGACTTTCCAGGAAGGTAAACGTTTTTTTCAAGTGCTTGACTCATGTTTTTCGTGTCATCAAACGGATGTAGGGAATGGCAAAAATCAGGGTCAGTGAAAACAGGATCACAGCGATGGCCGTCCCCTGGCCGACCGTGTTATAATTGTAGGTTAAGAAGTACATCCAGGTGCTGAGCAGCTGAGTGCTGTTTGCTGGTCCGCCATTAGTCATCGCGTAAACGATGTCGTAGGCCTTGAGGGCGTTGATGGCTGTGATCGCCAGCACGATCAGCGTGGTTTCACGCAGTAATGGAAAGGTTACGTGGATAAACCTGCGAATCGGACCGGCCCCATCGATTTTGGCTGCCTCCAGCAAGTCCATGGGGACAGTTTGGAGACCTGCCAAGAAAAGCAGCATGGGCAGGCCCACAGCGTTCCACGTGGCCGCGATAATAACCGGGTAGACTGCAATCCGCGGATCTGACAACCAATTACGCGTTAGCCCCTTTAAGCCCATCGCGCTTAGCGACTGATTCAGCAGTCCAAGGTCTGGGTGATAAATCCAAGTCCAGATCAAACCGACCACGGCCACAGACAACACTGCCGGGAAATAGAAAATGCTGCGGAAGACGGCGCTGCCCCGGAATTTAAGGTTCAACAGGAGCGCTAACCCAAGACCGAGGCTGGTTGGTAAAAGCAAAGCGGCAACCAGCCAGATCGCGTTGTTTTTGAGGGCAATCCAAAACACCTCATTTTGCGTGAATAAAGTGACGTAGTTCTGAAGCCCGACGAAAACCTTGGCTGGCGAGATCCCGTCCCAGCGAAAGAGGCTCAGATAGGCCGAGTAGACCATCGGGTAAACGACTACTATGCTGTAGATGGCAAGGGCAGGAGAGAGAAACAACCAGGGAAGGAAGCGCAGGTAGTCTTCTCTCGTTCTTCGCGCATGCGCCTTTCGCACGGGAAGCGGCTTAATCTTCAGCGGTTGCTCTAGCGTAGCCATCTTGCGGCATCTGAGAGTTAGGGTTGTAAGAATATAGAACGTAACTTTACGAGTCTGTCCGACAACGACCGCCCGGGTGAGGACGGTCGCGCGGGGGAGCAAGCCGGAGGGCTTGCTCAGGACGCTTCATTAAGTTTTCATTTGTGCGCCGATTTGTACTCCTCGACTGCCTTTTGAATCTGAGCACACGCTGCTTCAGGTGTAAGGGTGCCGAGCACGAGCGAATCCTGTGCCTGGAAAAAGGCGTTGACGAGCTCCTGTGGCAGCGCCTGGTCGGTGGGCAGGTAAAGCCCGACTCCGCCTTGAAGCCATTTGGCCATTTGCGATGCGATCGGGCGGTTCTCAGGCGGTAGAACGCCGACAACCGAGCTGGGCGAACCAAAGTCCGCTATGTGTCGCTTTGCTATCTCTGGTGTTGTTATGAAGGAGGCAAACAGGAGCGCAGCTTTTTGCTCGTCGGGTTTAGCCTTCGTCCAGAACTGCAATTGCTCCTGAAAACCAGAAACCCTCACCGGCTTCTGATCGGCGGGCGCGATGATGGGGACGTAATTGCTGGGGTCTTCATGCGATGCGATGATGTTTTGGTCTTCAATCCAAGGTCCCTGGAAGATCATGGCGGCTTTATCCTGCTGGAGCAGAGGCAACGCCTGGGCGGGATCAAGGGAAATGAAGCCATCATTAAAATAGCCTTTGGTTACCCATTCCTTCAGCTTGGCAAATGCTTTAATGACTTCGGGAGAATTGTATGATGCCTCAAGAGCAAAAAGCTTGTCGTGCATTTCGGGCCCGGCGAAGTGTTCCACGAAGAAATCGGTGGTTCGCATCGTCATCCAGCTGAACTTTCCACCGCACGCAACGGGAATGATTCCTTTGGATTTAAGCGCTTGGCAAACCTTTTCCAGTTCGTCGAAGGTCTGGGGCGCAGTAAGGCCGTATTTGTCAAAGATGCTCTTTTTATAAAAAATGGTCATTGGACGCACCCAGATGGGGATGCCATAAAGCTTGCCGTTATGGCGGGCGAGGTCGAGCGCCGCAGGCACGATGTTCTTGTCCACCCCATACAAGGCGATCAACTGCGAGGTGAGTTCGAGTGCGTGCCCGCCATCTTCGTAAGGAGCGGCCAGGCTGCCTCCCCAGTTAAACCAGGTGTCGGACATTTTGCCCGCTGCGGAGGCAACACGGACCGCCTGTTTCATTTCGTCGGTGCTGTACTTAGTCCACTTAACCTTTAGATTTGGGTAAGTCTTCTGGAAATCATCAATCATCACTTGAAACGGCTGCCCGGCGATCGTCCACAAGGAGAATGTAACGTTTCCTGAAGGAATCGGCGGCTTTGCGGCATTCTGAGCGGTGCCGGTGGAGACGCAGCAGGCCATAGCTATAAAAGTTGCTGCTGGCAAAAGGAGACGGAGATAGGGAAGTTTCATGTTTGTGGAGATGGTTGCATTATATGTCGAGGTTAGATGGTCAGTAATGACTAGGCTCAAACCTCGCTAGTTTGTTCGTGTTTAGTTAGTCAGATTTGGACTGTGGGATTGCGGGATGAGGTATGATTTGCATTATGCTCTTGCCAAAAGGCTACGAGCGATTGTAGCGAGCCCTGGACCATCAATGCCGTACTGTCGAAAGGTTTCCTCCTGGCTTCCCGTCACGGTGTGCTCGTCCGGGAAACCAACGATTTTGAAGCGTGACCGGGACGGCGCCGTGAGGAAGGACGCCGGGGTGACCGCGCAAACCCTTTTGCCGGCTGCAGCCGCTGCTACTCCCACCGGGTTTTGCTCGGCGATACCGACTTCGACGATTCGGCCTGGTGCGGCCTTGGCGAAGGGAGCCAGCTTGGCCGAGCCCCGATTAAGAATATCCAGGCAGGAAAGGCCGCCGCCGGTGTGGCCAGCCCCGCAGGCTTTGATCAGGCGCAACAGAGCTTTGCGATATTGGGCGGATTTCAACTTAAGATCGCACTGGTTCAGCATGGGGGCCCTTGTATATTTATACAAAAATGATT
>JAFAQT010000389.1 GCA_019246215.1 Verrucomicrobiota bacterium | reverse complement strand
CAAAATGGACCGCCGGCAAGGCGCGAGGAGGGCGCATATCTAAATCGATACCGAACCAACGAGCACCCCAGCCGCCGGCCCATTTTCAACGCCACGCTCTGGGCTGCGATCAGTTGGCTGTTTTGCCGCGTTGCTCGCCCGGCCCGTCTCAATTCACATATGGGCGCTTCGCTCGCGTCTTGAAAAACAGCCAACTGACCTGCGGCGATGTCACCCTTTATATGCGAGACGGTACACTAGACTGACGTGGCTCCATCTATACTTGAAACTTTCGAGAAGACCGGTGCCTTGTTGCACGGCCATTTCGTTCTCAGTTCCGGGCTGCACAGCCGAGACTATTTTCAATGTGCCCTGGTCCTGCAGCACACCGAACTCGCAGCGAAAATCTGCGCTAACCTCGCTGCGAAACTTGCTGATTTGCCGTGTGACACCATTATTTCACCGGCGATGGGAGGCATTATCGTTGGACAGGAAGTTGGTCGGAATCTCGGTAAAAGACATATATTTGCTGAGAAGCAGGATGGAAGATTGGTGTTGAGACGCGGATTTAAGGTGATGCCCGGGGAGCGATTGATCGTGGCCGAAGATGTTGTCACCCGGGGCACTAAAGTGCTAGAAACCATTGAGATTGTGAAAAGTTTTGGCGGCACGGTTGTCGGAGTCGGTTGTATGGTTGACCGAAGCGGCGATCAGTCCCCGGATTTTGGATGTAAATTCGTGAGCCTGGTAAAGCTGAATGTGGAGGTATTCGAGCCTGACAAGCTTCCGCCAGAACTGGCAGCTATCCCGGTGGCACGACCCGGCAGCAAATAGAAGAATTTTTTTATGGTTAGTTGGATTTTACGGAAGGTTCTGGGTTCAAAGAACCAGCGAGAGGTCAGACGAATCCGACCGCTCGTGGAAAAGATCAATCGGCTGGAACAACAGTTTCAGGCCCTCACGGAAGATCAGCTGTGCGAGAAGACGACTAAATGGAAAAAGGATCTTGGAGGCATCGACGATCCGGATGAACTGGCGCGGCAACTGCAAGCGATCCTGCCCGAGGCATTCGCCTTGGTGAAGAACGTGGCACGTCGGCTCTGTGGCAAAACGATCGTTGTTTGTGATCAGCAGATTGTGTGGAATATGATCCATTTCGATGTTCAGCTCATCGGCGGGATCGTCTTGCATCAAGGCAAAATTGCTGAAATGGCTACAGGCGAGGGAAAAACCCTGGTCGCAACCTGTTCAGTATACCTGAATGCTTTAACGGGGCGCGGCGTTCACCTGGTGACGGTGAACGATTATCTCGCTCGGCGTGACGCGGAGTGGATGGGCGAAATCTACAAGATGCTCGGACTCACCGTCGGCTGCATCCAACACGACCAATCGCCTTCTCTCCGCAAGGAACAATACGATTGCGATGTCACGTATGGAACCAACAGCGAGTTCGGGTTCGATTATCTGCGCGATAACGGAATGGCAACCACCAAGGAACAACAGGTCCAGCGCGGCCACTACTATGCCATAGTCGATGAAGTCGATTCCATTCTCATTGATGAAGCTCGAACGCCGCTCATCATTAGCGGACCTGCGACGGTCTCATCGCATCAGTTCGACAAGTTCAAGCCGCTCGTTGAGCAGTTGGTACGGAAACAGACCATGCTTTGTAACCGATTGGTTTCTGAGGCCAAAGAGCTCCTCGAAAACGGCCAGATTGAAGAAGCAGGAAGAATTCTCTTTAAGGTGAAGCTCGGTCAACCACGCAACAAAGGGCTCTTGCGCTTGATGGAAGAGCCTGAGAACCGCAAGGCCATCGACAAATCCGAGCTTTCCTTCTATCAGGATTCCCGGAAAGAGGAACTGGTCGCCTTGAAAGAGGAGCTCTATTTTACCATCGACGAACGGCACCAGGATTCAGATCTCTCCGAGATGGGGCGTTCCTTCCTCAATCCGGACGACCCGAATGCTTTCGTTCTACCCGATCTCATTACGGAGTTCACCGAAATTGATTTGGACCCGACTCTGAATCAAGCGCAGAAGGACGGGGCCAAAAAGCAGAGGCAGCAGTATTGCGATAGCCAAGCGGAGCGTATTCACAATATTGCGCAACTCCTCCGCGCTTACTGCCTGTTCGAGAAAGACGTCGATTACGTGATAGAAGAAAATAAGGTGATCATCGTTGACGAGCATACCGGACGCAAAATGCCCGGCCGCCGCTGGAGCGACGGCCTACACCAAGCCGTCGAGGCAAAAGAAGGTGTGCAGATAGATCGTGAAACTCAGACTCTGGCCACGATCACGATTCAGAACTATTTCCGGCTCTATCACAAATTGGCCGGTATGACCGGCACTGCGGAAACGGAGGCCAACGAGTTCCACGACATCTACAAGCTTGACGTCGTGGTCATCCCAACGAATCGCCCGGTGATTCGCAATGACAACAATGACCGCATTTACAAGACGCGCCGGGAGAAATACAGCGCTGCTGTGGACGAGATCAAGGCTTGCTACGGGAAGGGCCAACCGGTCCTCGTCGGCACCGCCAGCGTGGAAGCGTCGGAACTCCTGAGCCGGATGCTCAAGAGGGAAAAGATTCCGCACAACGTACTAAACGCAAAATATCACCGGCAGGAGGCGGAAATTGTGGCCCGCGCAGGGCAACGCGGTACGGTCACTATCTCCACCAACATGGCCGGCCGCGGAACAGACATCAAACTGGGCGACGGCGTCCCGGATCTGGGGGGACTTCACGTGCTGGGAACCGAGCGGCATGAGTCACGGCGTGTCGATCGTCAGCTTCGAGGCCGTTGCGCGCGTCAAGGTGACCCCGGATCGTCTCGATTCTATGTCAGCTTTGAAGACGATTTGATGCGTAATTTTGGCGCCTCCGAAAAGATGACCTCGATGATGGAGCGGTTCGGCCTCAAAGACGGCGAAGAACTCGAGCATCCCTGGCTTAACAAGAGCGTCGAAACGGCCCAGAAGCGGGTCGAACAGCGAAACTATCTGATCCGAAAGCGGACCTTGGATTTTGACGACGTTATGAACAAGCAGCGTGAAGTGGTGTATGCGTTGCGAAACGAGACTCTGGAAACCGCCGAGCCGCGTAAGTTGATTTTTGAGATTGTCGGTGAAGTTATCCCGCTCAGAGTCCAGGAATACTTGCAGCCGCTGGATGGGAGCGACCCAGATTACGACGGCTTTCTTCAATGGGTAAACACGACGTTCCCATTGGGTCTGAGCCGAGGTTCGGCCCAGTTTGACACACGCACACCGGAAGAAAACTCGCAGTTCCTCGTTGAGCGCATCAAACAATCCTACCAGCGGAAAGTCAGCCACGAGGAATCCGAAGCGGTCGCCGGTCTCGAACGCTATATTATTCTTAACGCCATCGATCGACTCTGGCAAGAGCACCTCTACGCAATGGACGGCCTCCGGGAGGGGATTTACCTACGCAGTTACGGTCAAAAGGACCCGCTGATAGAATATAAGGCCGAGGCCTACGACATGTTCAGCCAACTGATGGCGAGCATCAAAAACGAGGTGTTGTCCAATCTGTTCCGGAGCACGACGAATTTGATGGCATTCGAGCAATTCTTGTCCTCGCTTCCATTCAACATTCCTCAGCGACCCGAGCATGGGCAACCGTCGCGAACTCCCACAGGACCGTTGCCGCGTCGGGAACATTTGGGATTAGCGCGCGATCACCAAGCCGACAACAACGGCGCTGAACTCGAGCTGGTGATCCCGTCGGCTCGAAGGGAAGCTCCAAAAGTGGGCCGCAACGACCCTTGTCCGTGCGGGAGCGGAAAAAAATTTAAAAACTGCTGCGGAAGGCAAGCCTGACACTAAAAGTGTTGCCGGATTGCAAACCGTCGATTATATAACCAAGGTAACACGGGAGATCCCGGGCTTGAGGCTGTTGGTGGGCCCCGAATCTAAAGGGGATTCATTGCATCGTCTCAGGCTCTTCCCTAATGTCCAGGAGACTTCGGTAGACTGTTCATGGGATAGCCGAAACTGGTGCTCACCTTCCGAGGTGCTCGAGCGCTCCCGGAAGTTGCGGTGAAGGCCTTGGGTTTTATAGGTTAATTCAGCCCAAACTGTTCTTTCTCAGTGTGCGCAGTGCATGACCTTCGCCTGAAGAACTTCAGAATTGTGTCCAAATGAAATCTCAATCAATGCATCACTCAGCACGACGATCTCATCGGGGACGTCGCAGACGACCAAGCCGCGGAGCTACTTCAGTCACACCAAAACCGAAACCTTCTTTCTGGCAGCGGATTGTGGCGCTTTTTAAGGGTCCTGGCGAGCAATCTCCACAACCTGCGGAAAAACCCGTACCAAGCGCGACAACAAGAGAGAAGATTAGCCGGAAACCCGAGCTTGTGGAAGTTACGTCGCCGAAACTGTACGTGGGCAACTTGTCATTCGATGCCACAGAAAGCGATCTTTTCCAGCTGTTTAACGGGGTAGGCCAGGTTAAGAATGCCGAAATCGTCTCTCACAAGTACACGCAACGCTCCAAAGGCTTTGCCTTCGTTCAGATGACCACGATCGAGGAAGCTAGACGGGCTGTTCAAGAACTTCACGACAAAGAGTTTCTGGGCCGCAAGTTGGTCGTAAGCGGTGCTAAAACTCCGGACATGGAGCGAGCAGCCTAGATCCTGATTAAAGTCCTCGTAGCTTCGCGTGACCCGCGCTCTCCAGTAGAGCGCGGGTCTTTTGCATTTATGAGCGATTTGCGATACATGGTGCTGGCCGGACCGACAGCCGTCGGTAAAACCGAACTTGCCATCCGTCTCGGCCAAGAATTGCAGACCGAAATCGTCGGCGGAGACGCATTCCAACTATACCGTGGGCTCGATATCCTGACCGGTAAGCCGACTCCTTCGCAGTTAGCCGCCGTCCACCATCATCTGATCGGGGTGCTCCCCTTGACCGAGTCGTGCGATGCGCAGAAATATGCACTCAGGGCCTGCGAGACCATCGCGGCTTTGAATAAACGCGGGCTCATCCCGCTTGTCGTCGGTGGCACGGGCTTCTATCTTAAGGCGCTCGAAATTGGGCTCCCGCAATTGCCTCCAGTGGATTTCGCACTGCGGGAGGAGCTGAATCGTCTGTCAACGTCAGATTTGCTCCGGGACCTGGAGATCCGCGACTCCGTGGCATCAAATCGTATCGACCGGCACAATCGACGCCGGATTATCCGCGCCTTGGAAGTCTGTATCTCGTCTGGGAAACCATTTTCCAGCTTTCTGGAGAAAACCACTCCGAACTCTGCAGTCGCCCGCATCGTTCTGGAGCGACCTCGTGCAGTTCTCGTTGAAAAAATTAACCGGCGTGTGGATGAGATGTTCGAACGCGGCGTTGTTGACGAAGTTGCCGCCGTCGGAGCCATTGGATC
>JAFAQT010000287.1 GCA_019246215.1 Verrucomicrobiota bacterium | reverse complement strand
TCCGTTCCGCTTTCAAAATCTCAGACGGGCAATCTTCTAGAACTGATTCCATGCACTCCGAGAGTTTCTCGTAATCCGAAATGCTTCCGTCCTTATCCCTAACTGTTACACGATAAAGGTACATTTTTACTTCTTCTGTTGGGCAATGGCAGACTGGATCTGACCGTTGTTTTCATTGCTGGTAAATTGATCGCTTTCCGGTCGGATTCGGTTAAAACGGCCGAGATCCTGAATCACAGACATTATGGAGGTTACAGCAAATTGTCTGGTTCTCGCATATTTCTTTCGACTCTGTCCGGTTCTCTATCGGTATGACGACGGCGTCACGAAGCGGTAGCTATCGGTCGACTTTTTTGCTGTTGCCGACGGCCTCCGATATCCTTTCGAATTCGGGAAGTGGATAGCGATCCTATCGCTTTAAACAGCCGGCTTGGCGTGTTTACAAATCCTCTCAACTTGCTGGACCTTGCTGCCGTCGCGGCCCCGGCTGGGTTTCGTGCGGATGGTTTGCCCTTCGGGATTACGTTCGTCGGTCCGGCGTTCTCGGACCAATCTCTGCTCGCGCTCTCTGCTGCGTATCTGCTTTCATTGCGTCCCCCTCTGCATCGAACTGGCGGAATGTGGTCGCCCAAACCGGATTGCTCAGGACCGGAGCTGAGGGCGGGGTGTCGACTTGATCTGGAGATCTGGGGATCTTCCGGTCGCCCAGTTCGGAATCTTCTTGCGCGACCTCCCCTCCCCTCTGACGATCGGGACGATCCATCTGAGTGACGGGCGCGCAGTCAAAGGTTTCCCTTGTGAGGAGGCCACCCTACCGGACGCGACAAATATTTCAACGTTTGGCGCATGGAAGGCTTACCTCAGGAGCCAGACTCTCGCGGCCGCGAATAAAAATCGGGGTTAGGTCTAGCGAACCAAGTCCGAGGCTTTAGTGGCGCCGTCGCAGAGTTGGCGATTTTGGAAGGCGCGAGCGAGCAACGCCCCAAAATCGCCGATGCTGCACGGCCCCAAGGGGTTGAGCTGAAAATGAGCCGGCGGCTGCGTTGCTGTCGGTCACGTTATCGATTCAGATACGCTCTCTCCTACCGCCGGTCCGGCTCGGACCGCCTTGGCGGTAGCTCATTTTGAGCTCAACGCCGCTAAACCAGTGTCGGACTGGGTGCACTCGCCTCAGCGTCTGATCGTTCCTGTCTTCGTGGTCGTTCTCGAACCTCCAGATGTTGCTGGACAGAAGCTAGGATTGCAACGGGAGACCAGAAGCGAACAAAGTGCCGGGCGGGCATATCTGCCGCTCACATGAACCGAGAACGACGCCAGGAAGGATTGTGGACCGAATGTGAATAGCTTGCTGCGCAGCCTCAAAATACTGGTGCTCCGAGTGGGTGCCTCGATTCCTGAGCGATTCCTCGGCGGTAACCGATCAAAGCCAGACCCATCGAAACCAATTATCGTTGAATGGTATCTTGCCCATCCGGGCGGCCGCGGCCAACGCCTGTTTATCTTCCTACCAGGGCGTCGAGATCGGGCCTCGGACTTCGTCCGACATGGATTCATTACGATGACGCAAAGCCGTATCCAGAGCCTGGACTGTGTGGCAGTCGATGCAACGATCGGCTATTATCTCGACGCATCGGTTGCAACCCGACTTCAAGCTGAAATTATTGAACCCGCTCGCAGACTTGGGTACCGCGAGATTTGGCTCGTCGGAGTTTCAATGGGCGGCCTTGGAGCCCTTTTCCATGAGCGCGAATATCCCGGAGAAGCGAACGGCTTAATCCTGCTCGCACCTTTTCTTGGTAATGATTTAAAACTTTTTGCGGAAATCGATGCCGCCGGAGGGGCGATCCCCTGGGCTCGTGGCCAACCTGCTGCTGAGACAGCTCCCAATGCAGGGGATTTTCAAAGGGAGCTTTGGCGTTTCCTGGGCCGGATGCAAACCGATCAACAATCTCAACTCCAGATCTGGCTCGCCTATGGAGATGCCGATCGGCTGGTGCCTGGCATCGAGCGACTAAAAGCCATTCTTCCGGCGGAGCGCGTCCTTAAGTTAAAAGGCGGACACACATGGGAGGTCTGGACGAGCGGATTCGAAGAAATACTGGCAAAAATTGATTGGCCTGCTGATACACCCATTTAGATCGGACAGCAAAGAAAGAATGGTTGAGTTTCGTTGGCAAACTCGGTAGTGTCGCCGTTCCATTTCAACCGCCTGCCAGTCAAGCACTGCCAGAGCTGACATCACAGCAAGCGAGATCTACCAACATGAACTCCCCGAACAAAGATATTACTGGAATACCAATCCATCGCCGCACTTTCCTTCGTCGCACGGCAGGGTTTGCCGGTGCGACCGCCGTCCTTTCCATTGTGCCTCGCAGAGCGTTCGCGGCCGGAACGCCGACAATGGTGAATTCCATTCGCTCCTTGTCAAACCCCTATCATGCTACCTGGAATCAGGGTGGTCAGGCCTTCGCAAAATCGATTGGCGCTGATTACGTCACTCTCGTCACGGAGGGTGACAGCGAAAAAGGAATTGCGGATATCCGAGCAATCCTCGCAAAGACCGGCGGCAATATGGTTCTGAACGTCGATCCGAATGACAGCCCGGATGCGCGTCCGATCGTCGATGCCTGTGTCAAGGCGGGCGCATACGTCGTGACGCAGTGGAACAAGCCTGCGGATTTGCATCCCTGGGATTTTAACCCGAATTACGTTGCGCATATCGCATTCGACGGAGTTCATTATGGCGAGGACACCGCGAATGCCTTGATCAAAGCAATCGGAGGTTCCGGCGGCATCGTCGCGCTCGGAGGCATTCTATCGAACACTCCGGCAATCGAACGCAAAGCGGGTCTGGAAAAGGCGCTCAACGCAAACCCGAACATCAAGCTGCTCGATTTCCAGGTCGCCAACTGGAAGTCGACAGAAGCCTTCAATATCGTGAGCGCCTGGTTGACTCGGTTCGGCGGCGATATTAAAGGGATCTGGGCAGCCAACGACGATATGGCAGTTGGCACACTGGAGGCGCTACGGGCAGAAAAGCTGGCTGGTAAGGTACCGATTACCGGGATCGACGGAATAAAAAGCGCGATCGAAGCTGTTCGCGCGGGCGAATTTGCGGCCACCGTTTCCTGGGATCCCTATTGGCAAGGCAGCATGGGGCTTTCAATCGCCTACGCCGCCAAAACGGGGAAAATCGACCCGGCAAAAGAACCGAAAGAGCATCGCGAGTTCTACGGCACTGGCGTATTGGTTACGAAGGAAAATGCCGACGAGTTTTACAAGACCCACATCGAATCCGAACCGAAGATCGACTTTAACGATTATTGGGGCCGTGTGACTGGGCAGATTCGCCAGAGCTGAGGAGCGCGTGGAACCCCAGATAGGTCCTCCTTCCGCAGATCGAGGCACGCCGCCGCAGATCAGTTCTCCCGAACGGCGCGACAGGAACTCAAGGCGGCCTCTGAGCCGACTGAAGCCCTACGCGCCGTTTTTCGCGCTGGTCGCCTTATCGCTCTTGATCGGCGCGATGAACGCCCGCTTCTTTGAGTTCAACAATCTTATTCGCATCGCGAATTCAGCCGCGATTCCGTTGGTGCTTGCGCTGGGGATGACTTTTGTCATCGTCCTAGGCAGTATAGACCTTTCTGTCGAGGGTGTTCTTGCGATCGGTGCGGTCTTGATCAGCCTGCTCGTGCGAAACAACAGCAACACCAATGATTTCGGTTGGTTCGGCGTGGTGCTGGCGATCCTGGCCTGTGGTGCCATCGGATGTGCAAATGGGGCCATCCACGTCGGCTTGCGTATACCATCGTTCATGGTCACACTCGGCATGTGGTTTATCGGCGTTGGAGTTGCCACGCTCTTACTTGGCGGCTCGACCGTGCGCGTGGTCGACAAGGGAATCCGAAGTCTAGCGCTGGAGCGATTCCTGGATTTTCCGATCGCCGTTTGGATAGCTCTTGGCACGCTAGGAATTACCTGGATAATCGAGCGCCAGACCCGAATTGGGCGGTATATCTATGCGATCGGAGGTGGCGAAGACCTGGCGGCTTTGTCTGGCATTCCCGTCAGACGAGTCAAGATTATCGTTTTCACGATTGCGGGAACACTGTTCGGACTCGGCGGCCTGCTGTCCGCGGCGCAGCTCGGTCTCGGCAACGCATTAATCGGAAGCGGTAGGTTGTTTTCAACTGTGACGGCCGTGGTGGTCGGCGGCACGGCACTCACGGGGGGAGAAGGCGGGGTTATCAATACGCTGGTCGGCGTTATGATCATGGCTGTGTTGGGAAACGGGATGGTGCTGCTGGGAATCTCTCCCGACCTTCAGCTAGGAGTGCAGGGAGTTTTAATCATCCTGGCGGTCGCACTCTCCCTTGATCGGGCTCGCCTAAAAATAGTTAAGTGAAAAATGCTAGCAGTCGAACATGTCAGCAAAGCGTTTGCCGGCGTCCAGGCGCTAGACGATGTGAATGTGGAGATAGGCGTCAACGAAGTGGTCGGCCTGGTCGGCGAGAACGGCGCAGGCAAGTCGACGCTGATGCGGATCCTCGCCGGCGTATATTCGCCAGACCACGGATCATTGAAATTGGATGGCGCGCCGGTTTTCCTCAGAAGCCCGCGTGACGCCAATCTGAATGGCATCGGAATCGTCTTTCAGGAGCAGTCGCTGCTACAGAATCTCACTGTGGGTGAGAACATCTATCTGGGACAGGAAGCTGAGTTTACCCGGCTGGGGTTGATCAACCGTCGACGCCTGAACGCCGCCGCTCGTCGTCAGCTCGACAAGGTTGAGGTTGACATCGATCCTCGCACCCGAACCTCGGAGCTCAGCTTCGCTGCACGCCAGATGGTCGAACTCGCCAAAGCGTTGGCGTTGGAAGAGCGCACGGAGCGACATCTGGTTATCCTGCTGGACGAACCAACCTCTGTCCTCGAACAGCGCGATATCGATATTCTTTTTGCACGGGTTCGCGCGCTTAAACAGCGTGCCAGTTTCGTTTTCGTTTCGCATCGACTCGATGAAATCCTCTCCCTCAGCGACCGCATCTACGTCATGAAGGACGGGCGTGTAGTTGGGCGAATGCAGGCTGGATCCACCACCGTGCCGCAGCTGCATCAGATGATGGTCGGCCGAGACCGGCATGCAGAGTACTATCGTGAGTCACGGCAACACGCGCCGAGGGAAGAGATCGTTATGGAGGCGCGCGGTCTCTCTGTCGCGGGTGCCTATCGTGAAGTGGATTTTGTGCTTCATAGAGGCGAGGTTCTCGGCATTGCCGGAGTGGTTGGCTCGGGCAGAGAGGAGCTGACCCGCACCTTGTTCGGCTTTGTCTCGCAGACGGAGGGCACACTCGTGATCGACGGTCATGAAGTACGTTTGAATGTGCCGTCACAGGCCGCTGACCGCGGTATCGGTTATATTCCACGCGAGCGGCGTACGGAAGGGCTTGTGTTGTCTCTGCCCCTAGCAGTGAACGTGACCCTCTCGAGACTGCCCACCAGCCGCATCACGGGCACGATCAGTCTCAGTCGGGAGCTCCGGTTAGCGAAAAGCTGGGTCGACAAACTGCGTATCCGCACTCCGAGCGTCGAGGCGCTCTGTCTGAATTTGAGCGGCGGGAACCAACAAAAGGTGGTGCTGGCCAAGTGGATGAACGCGCGGGCGCACATTCTTATCTTCGACCATCCAACGCGAGGTCTGGACGTAGGCGCCAAGGAGGAGGTTTACGAGCTGATCAGAGATCTCTCAGAAGAGGGTGTTGGGATCGTTCTAACCGCCGACACGTTAGAGGAAACGATCGGCTTATGTCACTCCATCCTGGTGATGCGCGATGGACAGGTCACGGCCCGTTTCGACGCTTCGCCGGGTCGCAAGCCGTCGCAAGTCGATCTAATTCGGCACATGGTTTAATCCGGAACCACGAGGTTCGGATGACCTCAAATCCAATGGCCACAAAATCATTTCGAGCAGGCGGCGGACGTGTGCGGGCGGCCATCCCGATTGTGCTGCTGGTCGGATTGGTCATATTGATCGGGGCTTTGCAGCCAAGCTTTCTGACGGCCGATACGTTGCTCGTGGTGATGGCGGATACCGCCACTCTATTCATCCTCGCGGCAGGAATCACTTTCGTGGTGATGCTGGGCGGGATAGACTTATCGATTCAGGCAGTCGCTTCCTTGAGCAGCGTCATAGTCGCTGTATCATTGTCGCGGATTGGCTACTGGACGTTTCCGGAAACGCTGCTGGTAGGATTCGTCACCGGCGCATTTAGCGGCGTGGTGCATGTCTCGTTGCGCATCCCGTCCTTCATCGTCACTCTGGCAACCAGCGGCCTGGTGGCAGCAGCGGCCCTGCTTCTTTCGCAGGAACGCTCGATCACGATCGGCGAGTCCGGGCGCGCCTATCTAAGCTGGATCACCGGACGCCCCTTCGGGATGCCGAGTGTCATCATCATCGGTGCACTGGTCGCTGGCGCGGGAATCTGGCTACAATCTTACACGCCTTTTGGCCGTTACAGTACTGCCATCGGTGCCGGCGAGGCTGCAACTTGGGCTTCTGGGGTCAAAGTGAATCGGCAAAAGGTGATCGCCTATTCCCTATCCGCGGGACTAGCGTCACTGGCCGGCATTTTGCTAACAGGGAGGCTGAGTAGCGGCTCTCCCACCCTGGCGAACGAACTATTGCTTCCTGCAATCGCCGCGGTCGTCGTTGGAGGCACATCAATCACCGGCGGCGCAGGCGGTATCGGCAGAACGGTCATCGGAGCGCTGATTATCTCCGTCGTGCGCGTCGGTATGACGTTTGTCGGGGTAGACATTTTCGCGCAGCAAATCGTCTTTGGAACGGTACTGATTCTGGCTGTAGCGATCACCATCGACCGCACGAAAATACTCATTGTGAAATAAACCTCCATCATTCAGAAATCCTTTAAAAATCTTATGGACCTTGAACTCAAAAACAAAGTGGCCGTCATCACCGGCGGCAGCGTAGGTATCGGCCTCGCCGTTGCAGAAGCATTGGCAGCAGAAGGCGTTCACGTTGTCCTCGTCGCCCGACAGGACGACCGGGTGAAAACGGAAGCCGCGCGTATTGCCAAAAAATTTGATGTCCGGTCGCTTGGGATTCCTGCCGACGTTGCAAAGGCGAGCGCAATTGAGCAGCTGGTTGCGGAGACCGAACGCGAATTTGGGGGTGCTGACTTCCTGATCAATAACGCGGGAACCGGCAGTAATGAAACGATCATGGAGGCGCCCGATGAAAAATGGCAATACTATTGGGATCTCCACGTGATGGCGGCGGTGCGTTTGGCCCGCGGTCTCGTCCCGTTCATGCGGAAGCGCGGCGGCGGAGTGATTCTGCACAACTCTTCGATCTGTGCGGTTCAACCGCTCTGGTACGAGCCGATTTATAACGTCACAAAGGCGGCGCTGATGATGTTCTCCAAGACGCTCGCGAATGAGGTTGTCAAGGACAACATCCGAGTCAACACGATCAATCCTGGTCTGATCCTCACACCTGACTGGATCAAAACAGCGAAACAACTCACGGCTGATAAAGACGGCGATTGGGAGGGGTACCTGGCTTCGGTTGCGCGCGAGCATGCGCCGATCGATCGTTTCGGCTCACCAGAGGAGCTTGCGAATTTTTTCGCTTTCCTTTGTTCTAAACGGGCAAGCTATTGCGTCGGTTCAACCTATTTCGTGGATGGCGGAATGTTGAAGGTGCTGTAAGGGGGAACGGAGTTCAGGAGGTGCAGAATTGAAGGATAGGACCGATATAGTCCTGAGATCACTTCTGACTCCTTCAACTAACGTCCGCCCACTTTTCCTTCGCGGCCTCAAGAATCTTTTCGGCTGCCGATATTTGGTACTTTTCCGCGAGGATCGAGATTCGCTGGCAAAAAGTCCGTAGGAGCGGGTTCTCTTCTGATAGCTTTCGGATCGCCCCCCTGAGGGCGATCACGTCGCCGAGTCTCGCGTCCGCAAGGAGTTGGTCCAGTTGTGCGGTGTGCGGCACAGCTTCGGTTAACGGCCGGTTGGTAGCGTCTTCGGCGCCCTGGAAATCAGCTACAACACCGTTTGGCGTTCCCAATACAGGCTGCAAACCTAACAGTTCTTCGAAGAGCCCGAACAATTGCGACTCGTTCACAGGCTTTGGCACAAAGCCATTAAATCCGGCGGCCAGAGCGGTTTCGCGGTCATCGCCATAAACGCTTGCCGACGACGCTATCATTACCAGCGAAGCTAGTTCCGGGTCTTTTCTGATTTCCTGGCAGAAGGTGATTCCATTGGTTTCCGCCATGCGAATATCGGATAGCACCGCATTGAAACGTTCGGATCGGACCAAGCGCAGCGCATCTTCGGCGGAAGAAGCGCCCTTCGAATCGAGGCCAACTTCGCGCAACAACTCCAGCATGAATTGTCGATTGAAGATGTCGTCGTCGACGACGAGCAACTTCCTGTTCTCTCCCTTGAAGCCCACCACTCTTTGGAGTGTGGGAACCGCGACTGCTAATTTGGCTTCCCCCGCCGGAAGCTCAAACCAGAAGACACTTCCCTCGCCCTCTCTGCTGGAAACCCGCAGTTCGCTGCCCAGCAGACGTACAATGCGCTGGCTGATGAAGAGGCCGAGCCCAACACCGCCGCTGGCTTGGTTGTTGTTACTCGCTTGATAGAAGGGCGTGAACAAGTGCTGCAGATCGGCAGCGGGAATCCCTTTCCCAGTGTCTCTGACCTCGAGCCGGATTCGGTCCGCGACACGGTTAATGACCAGTGAGACTTCACCTTTATCTGTGAACTTAATCGAGTTTCCCACTAAATTGTAAAGTACTTGCCGCAGGCGAACCGGGTCGGTGGAAATCCAGTCCTGAATTGATTGATCCGCAGAATAAACGAACCGAAGCTGCTTCTGGCTTGCTCGAATCTGCAATTCATCTGCGACCCCATTCAAGAGAAATTTGAGCTGCACCGGCTGCGGCTTGATCACGATTGTCCCGGATTCAACTTTGGCCAAATCGAGGATCTCGTTGATCATATTCAGTAAATGTTCCCCACTCGACTGAATCGTCGTCAGCCGGCGCTGTTTTTGCGGCGATTGATCTTGATCCCGCAACATCAGCTGCGTATAGCCGAGAATTGAGTTAAGGGGCGTTCTCAGTTCGTGGCTCACGTTAGCTAGGAATGCGCTCTTGGCCCGATTGGCCGCTTCTGCTGCTTCCTTCGCCTCCACCAGCCGCGTCTGGCTATCTTCCAGCGCCTTGGTGCGTTCGGCAACGATTTGAACGAGTTGTTTTTCCCTCATCCGAAGACGCCAAACCCTCAGCCGCACGAAGAATAAAAGGGAGATCAGCCCGAGAAATGCGTAGACCAGGTACATCCACCAGGTCCGGTACCATGGAGGTAAAATCTCGATTGCCAAAGTTGCTTCGCGGCTTTTCTCCCCGTCTTCATCTTCTGCGATCACATGAAGCGTATAGCGCCCCTCATGCAACGACCCGGAACGCCAAACTGGATCAACCACCGGAGCGTTCCAATTGCGTTCCAAGCCGTCGAGCTTCAGTCGATACCGAATTTGGTCTGCTCGTTCGAACCGATCGGTTGCGAAGCGCATTTGGATGTCGCTTAAATTAAATGGGATCCTCAGAATTCCTCCCTCCGCGGGAAGAGAAAGGGAAGTGCCCGAGACCGTACTGGCTTCTCTCGGGAAAAGATTGAATGTTCGCTTCGGGATTAGCTTTTCGCCCGTGTCGATCCGCGCAATTCCGTAGGTGCCGGCGACCCAGAGTATCGCGGGTCCGGATCCGAGCTCCGCTTCGAACATTTGCGGATCTCCGATGGTTCTCGCGATCGCGGCAGGCAGAAAAGAAAACTGACCATCTGAGTTGATGAGCGCGATTTTCGTTTTCGGGAAGCTACCTTCGGGTGCATTGCGAGGGGTCAACGCGACCCAGAGTTGGCCGTTACCAGCTGCGGCTACGATCGCTTTGCTGGGGATGTAGTCGCGAAAGAGGGATTCAAACCCGGTGATCGAGACAAATCTGTTTCCTGCAACTTCGTAACGTGCGATTCCATCTTTCGACAGAAAGGCTGGCTCTCCATTTAGCTTTGTTATTGCGTCCGACTCACTGATCTGCGGCGCTCCCTTTGCACCGGCCAGGCTGACGACGCTGGCGGATTTGAAAAACTCCGCGGATTCCGCTCGAAGTTTAACTCGAAAAAATCCTCGATTCAATGTTGAGACGAAAAGCTCGTTCGAGTCGTTCTCAATCACGTCTGTGACCTCTCCGCCGAACGCGCTCAGTTCGCCATCGACGCGCCAATTGTCGCCACTCTTCGAGATCGCCGCCAAGCCTTGACTGGAGGCCACATAAATTCTTCCTGGTTTGATTTCGGATCTCTTCAGGGAGTAGATGCGGTCAATCGGAAGTGGCAGCTGTTTGAGTTCGGTGCCGTCAAAACTGAACAACCCTTTCCATCCACCGGCAAGCAACTCGGTACCCGCGTCCGCAAATGCGGAGATAGGGCTTGTCACGCCAGGAATCTTCCGGAAGTTTGAAGGCAACGTATCCGCCTCCGTTTTTTGCAATTCGAACAGCCCGGCCCAGGTGGCGGCGTACATGCGTCCGCGGAAACGCTTAAGATTGAAAACTGCGGAAAGTGGAAGGCCGTTTTGCGAGTCGAAGAAGCTGATTCCCGGCATCATCTCCACGCGGGTGAGGCCGGCGTTTCCACAGATCCACAACCCCCCTGCGCGATCCGAGACCAGATTCAGTATATTTGGGTCCGGCAAGCCGCTGTTTTCAAAGAGGACGCTGCAGAGTTTACCCTCATGGTTCAACAGGGCAACCCCATGTTGGTCGATTGCCACGGCGATGTATGGCCCGGGAAGGCTGGTCGCCCATTGAATTCCAAACCCCGCCAGAATAGGGTCGATGTCGGTGCTAAAGGGTTCGATCCCATTTTCTTTAAGACGAAATATGCCATGCTCTTTGGTCACCAACAGAACCAGACCAGGCACTGGCTCAAGAACCCGATAGACGATTGTCGATCGAAGTCGTGGGTCGTCGACCAGAGCAACCAGCCGTCGACCGATAATCTCGTAGAGCGGGTCATTTTTGGCGCTGGCGAACACTCTTTGCGCGCTCGTAGAAACGATGTAATCGAAGCCGTTACCGCGGGGCCAGGGGATGGTATTCCAAGACCCATTCTGACAAACGAGCAGAGCCTGCT
Source organism: Verrucomicrobiota bacterium (assembly GCA_019246215.1). Taxonomy (GTDB): domain Bacteria; phylum Verrucomicrobiota; class Verrucomicrobiia; order Chthoniobacterales; family JAFAMB01; genus JAFAMB01. The sequence goes on along the minus strand of JAFAQT010000287.1, from coordinate 2,248 downwards.
CCGTGCGAACAAATTCGGCATTGCCACACGAGACAAGGTCAAGCACTCCTCCCAGTTCGCTTGGCAAATGAGAACTCGCTTTCACGGGCACAAACCGGAAGCGGTTTCCGTCCCGGACGAGATTTCCCAATTTTCCCGATCCCCCGGCCCAAATGACGCCGTTTGAGTCGATTGCCAAACCGGTAATTGAAAAGCCTCCCGCCACCGGAATGTGGTCCCATCGCTGGCCATCATAGTCGAGAACGGAGCTGTTATTGCCAAAAAACATCAACCCTTCGCGATCCTGGACTGCACTCCAGTTTTGATTGTCACCTCCATACTCACGTGTGCTGAAAAATTGGTAGAGCGGATGACCTAATTCGTACAGGTTCTGAGCCTTTGAATCGTGGATCATCCACAGAGTGAGTACCAGAAAGGCAGGCAACAGGTGCAATTGGCCTGCCCTAGATCGTTTCGAGCTCCGCGCAAAGAAGTCAGGCGAAGTGCCGCACGATGCTTTGCTCAATATTGTCCAGCAAAGACCCTCTACCCTGAACGTTCGAATAGAGGAAATATCGCGAATTTGATCCAGAATGTACGTCCCAACCCGCCCAGGCAGCCAATGAAGATCGTAAACTAGTGCACCAAGCCCGTAACGGCTATAGCAGTGCTGCAGCGGATTTTGGCTGGATGTGCGAAGGGAAGTGGGAGAATACCGCTTTAGTCGTCGGCCGATGAGCGACAAAACAGCCAGCCAAAACAGGCGCAGCCCGCAAGGTTGCAATGAAAATGGGCCGGCAGCTGCGTCGCTCCTCAGTCCCATATCAATTTCGATGTGCTCCTTTCTACCGCCAGTCCGGCTCGGACGCCTTGCTGGCGGCCCATTTTGATCGCAACGCTACTATACCAGTCACGGACTTGGTGCATTAGTGTACTGTCTCGCATACCTGCGGCAACATCACCATTATATGCGAGACGGTACACTAGGGCACCTCTCGAAGACTAATATCACCCGAACGGACCATAGTCCTGCAACGATTATCGGTTGTTCGAATGACCTTCGATTGATATCTATAGCCTATGCCTGAAAACGAAAATCCAGAACCTAGTGAGAGCAATGAGAGCGAAGAGGACAAAGAGTGTAATGAGGGTAGCAGCACCGGTACTGACCAGTCAAATGTGACTCCCCAAGTCAGATGGCCCACCCATCCTTAGACACAGTTCTAATAATCGCTCCTCAATGACGGACCCGCGTCGGCGGGTCCGGACTCTCGTCAGCACTGACAAGAGACTGCGTTAACTTCACCTTATTTCAGTTGCTGAGGCGCCAACACCCCGAGCGCAAGGCGGGCTGCTCCAGTTCGGGTCTCAACCCCTAGTTTCGCAAACAGGTTTATCGCGTGCTTTTTAACTGTATTCAAAGATGCGTCGATAATAATCGCGATCTCTGGATTCGTTTTGCCTTCGCTTATCCAGTAGAGAACCTCCGCCTCGCGTGCCGTCACACCGAGAGCGAGCAAAGCCTTTGGGCCCTTGTCCCCATTACGATGTTCGATCCGGAGCAGGGAGACGTTGCCGGTTTTTGCAAGGGCAAAATGTGCTACCTCGATTTCTCCTCGTTTACTATGAGTGATCACTTTGGGTCTTCGATTGTCCGGCCCGCTTAGCCAGCTTTGCAATTCGGCCGGAAGCCTCTTCTCTGACCCCTGCGCAAAGAAAGTATTGAGAAGAATCCGCGCCTGTCCGGTCGCGAACAGGATTTGCCCTTGTGGGTTCACAATCAGGAGAGCCTGTTCCAAAGAGGTCTCCAATTGTTTCTCGGCATCGAGGCGCAACTCGATTTCTTCGGCCAATTCCTGGTTCTTCTGCTCCAGGCATTTTTGCAGTTCACGAAGCTGCAAATGGGTCTGGACGCGCGCCTGTATCTCTTCCGGTTGCACCGGCTTGGTAACAAAGTCAACCGCCCCTGCATTGAACGCAGCCAGCTTTTTGCTCAGCTCATCGGCAGCAGTCATCATGATTACCGGTAGATGGCTCCATTCCTGGTTCGCTTTGATCCGCTGGCAAGTTTCTATCCCGTCCAATCCGGGCATCATTAGATCGAGAAGAATAATGTCAGGGAGTGCCCGTCCGAGCTGTTCCAGGGCGCGATAGCCTCCATCAGCAACCAGGACCCGGTAGCCCGCGTCTGTCAGAAACCCGAGAATGACATCTACGTTTGCCGGAACGTCATCAACGATCAGTACGGTTTTCATTCACGTTTTCTTTT
>JAFAQT010000210.1 GCA_019246215.1 Verrucomicrobiota bacterium | reverse complement strand
CTTTGCGAAGCTTTGATCGCAGCTGAAGGATGGGTGATAGCGTGAAAGCGGATACGATAGATGCTGCGAAGAACCGGGCAAAGAGGCTGGATGAAGCCGCATGAAATTCGTACTTGCGCTGCCTGCGGCGCGAAGTTTTCGGCAACGAACGAGAACGAGTTCTGTCCGGTCTGCATTCTTCGTGAGGCTCTCGGTGGCGGGGTTGAGTCTGGCGAGTGTTCTTTTGAGGATAGGGTCAATGCTAAGCACGAAGACGCGGTGCAACGTTTCGAGCACTATGAACTCGTAAAGAGCGAAGACGGGACACCCATTGAGCTGGGTCGCGGTGCAATGGGCGTTACTTACAAAGCAAGGGACGTCGACCTGCAACGCATCGTGACGTTGAAAGTCATCAGCGAAAAGTATCTTGGAGACGAAGCGGCGCGGCTTCGTTTTTTGCGCGAAGCGCGTGCGGCGGCCAGCGTTCGTCATCCAAACGTTGCCTCGGTTTTACACCTGGGTAGAACCGGGAGCAGTTATTTTTATGCGATGGAGTTCGTGGAGGGAGAGACCCTTGAGCGTCTCATCAGACGCTCCGGCCCCCTCGAGGCAAAGCTGGCCCTGGACATCGCAACTCAGGTCGCCGCCGGTTTAGCTGCAGTGCACAAGCAAAAACTCGTCCACCGGGATATTAAACCAGGCAACATCATGGTGAGCATGGAAGACGGAGGCGCTGTAGCCGTAAAAATCATCGACCTCGGCCTCGCCAAGGCGGTCGACGAGACGCCAGGTTCTCAATCCGAGATTTCAACGCCCGGAGGCTTTGCTGGGACCCCAGAGTTCGCCAGCCCTGAGCAGTTCGCGGGGGTGCCGGTCGATATCCGCTCGGACCTATACTCGCTTGGGGCGACGCTCTGGGAGACGGTGACCGGCCACACGCTGTTCAAGGGCTCCCCTTCTGAAGTGATGCACCAGCATCAGCACGCGCCGTTGCCGCTCGAGCAACTCAGAGAGGTCCCGCAGCCTTTCGTTGTCCTGCTTGAGGCGCTGTTGCAGAAGGATCCCGCCAAACGCCCGCAGAGCCCTGGCGAACTGCAAGCACTGTTGCAGATGTTGGCAGTAGATCCGCGGACAAAACACAAAGCTGGCAAACCAAGCCTCTCGGCTGCTGACGCGAAACGGCATCGATTCGGATGGCGCGGCAGCAAACAGGTCATCGCGAGTGTCGCGCTTCTGTTCGTTGCGGCGGCAGGGGTCTTTTATTGGTTTCTGCCGAAATCTGTCTCGCCTGGCGCGCCCTCTAAGTCTGTGGCGGTGCTGCCCTTTGAGAATTTTAGCGAGAGCAAGGAAAATTCCTATTTCAGCGATGGCCTGATGTCCGAAGTGATTTTCCAACTCTCGAAGGTCGCTGACCTGCGCGTGATCTCGCGCCAATCCGTTTTACGCTATCGGGATGTTCCAGTCGAACACCAGAAGAGCCTCAGCCAGATCGGCCGCGAATTAAACGTTGCAGCCATCCTTGAAAGCAGCGTCGAACGGATCGACGACCGCGTAAGGATCATCACCGGCCTATATGACGCGGCCACGAACAAACGCCTCTGGGGTGCCTCTTACGACCGGGAAATAAAGGACATCTTCGCGATCCAGAGCGATGTCGCCGAACAAATAACGGCCGCACTGAAAGCGGGACTGTCGCCGGATGAACGGGCCAATATTAAACAGAAGCCAACCGAGAACGTCGCAGCCTACGATTTTTACCTGCGCGGCTGGGGACTTTACCAATTTTACCAAAAGGACGAGAACGAGAAAGCGATCGATTTGTTTAAACAGGCTATAGACGCTGACCCCAAATTCGCACTGGCCTACACCGGCCTTGCGGACGCGTACATAGAGCGGGTGCAGCGATTCCATGGTGCGGATTTCTGGTCGGATTCGGCGGTCGATCTGTGTCAGCGGTCCGTCGCACTGGATCCGAAGGAGGTCCGCAGCTATACCGAGCTTGCCCGAGCTTTCCTCAACAGAGGTTGGCACGAGAGAGCACATGAGCCAATTCGGAAGGCACTCGAACTGAACCCCAATGATTGGCGGGCAAACCGCTTCGCCGCCGAGGAGCTCTATGGGACCGGGCGATACGATGAAATGTACGCCTACCTGAGGAAGTGTTACGCCGTAAATCCGAATGACTCCTACGCACCTAATCTCATGAGCTACATTTGCTGGATGGTTAATGAAAAGGACTTGATGGAGCAATGGATGCAGCGGGCGATCAATGTGGAAACCGGACCGCAAGCGCGTCTCCTGATGCAATGCGAGCTCTTGGTGCTTCGAGGCGATTACGCGGCGGCAAAGCCTGGTCTGGAACAACTACCACCAGGGTTTTATGGTAATACATTTAGCGCTTCCGGCCTGCTGATTGATTGTTTCGCTCATCTAAACGACTTTGCTGGTCAGCTGCAGTTTCTCGACGGTTTGAAAAAGTCCGGCGATACTCAAAGAGGGCGCAATCCTGCGACTCTTGTTATGTCAGAGGCGATCGCATTGCATGGTCTGGGGCGGGAAACCGAAGCCAAGCAAGCCGTAGAGCGCTGCGAAAGTCTGGCCAGCAACTTTCTGGCGACGAAAAAATACGACGGGTACTTTAACCATTGGCTCCTCGCCTTTTGCGCTCGGTTTTTAGGACGCAAGGGAGAAGCCTACCAGCATGTCCAAGACTCTTTCGCGAATGGCGATGTAGTCTTTCAAGGTTTTTTACCTGACGGCCCTTCTACTTGGATATTCAAACCAGACCCTGAGTTTCAAGCCATTCTGGCAGAGAGGAACAAACAGAACGTTCCGAAACGCGCCCGCATTCTCGCAATCGAAAAAAGCTATCAAACATGAACGTTGGCGAATCGCCCGACTGCTTGCAGATACGCCGCTGGAGCTTCCCACAACGGAGCACTCACGATATGCGTGATCCTTTACACTCGTTGTCAGGCTTTTCGGAACCAGCGCGCCGTCATTACGTTTGATGCTCCGATGCCGGACAAGGTACGTTTGCTGTCAATTTCAACGACTTTGGCAACGCAATTGGATCCTTCGTCCGTCCCAAAGGTTCGACTTCGGAACGAGAACAGCTCGAGCTTGAAATAGGATCTCAGAGGACTGCCGGGCAGGTTATTTTCTCATCGATTGCACTAATCATTTAATCCCTTTCCATTGAGAATTTGCTGCATAGATTTTTCAACCCTTGACTCCCGAGTTTTGGACTGTTTGGGTGCAGAAAAATAAAGAATGTATGATCTTTGCCGTCCCGGCGTCAATGCATCAAAAGCGGTTTTCAAGGCAGGGATTTCATCTAATTTATTCTGAAGTTCTTCAGGAATGATAAATTCTGCACTCTTTTTAAAATTCACTTTCAAACCGGCTTTTTCCACTTCAATAGCTTCATAAAGATAGGCTTTTAAGACGGATTCCATCTCATCTATTTCTCGAACATTGGTGAACCGAATCATGCGCCCCGCCTGCGTATTCTCCCCCGGCTTGATTAGGATCTTATTGGCATCACTTAACAAGACCCCTTTGCAAAACAAAAGCGCACAGTATTCTTTTAATCCAATTATTAAAACTATATTACTTTTCTGAAAGGTGTAACAAGGTTTACCCCACTTCAATTCTTCGGTCAGCTGACAGTCAAGAATGATCATTCTCAATTTCTCCATTACTTCCTGCCACTTTTTGGCCTTGCTTAAATATATATTAACTTTAGGATTTATTATACTGTTTGCCATAGCATGTTATGCTAGTTGTTTACTATGTCTTGTAATCGGTTATGTGCCAATTCATGCCTTATGCCATACCTATTTGCAGCGTTTGCTCTTTGTGCGACTGATTTATCTGCTATATGCATATTGTGTTTGTTGGGTCTCGTCACTAAGTTTTCAAATTCGAAGAACTCAAGCTGGACATCAAAAGGTGTATTCTCCATTTCAAATGTCCGTGTGATTTCTGGTTCGGGCTACACTCATGGATCTCCCCATTGAACCTGTATTTGTTTCCCTGACCATCGGTTGTTTCAAATTGGCAACTGCCGTGCTTTTTACTTTCAAGTTTCAGCACTTTCGTTCCCCTCCATTGCGATCTCGCCGTAACCGGTAATGAAAATAATGGATTTTGACCATTGCCGCTGGCCAGTTTCTGTTGCAGATCAAGACCACTGATTTCCAGTAGCTGCGCATCAAGCACCAGGCGGCTAAGAGCTTCCAGAGGCCCGCGAGTCAAAGACTCTGTGCCGAGTAAAACGCTTGTACCTTCAGGCCCGCAGAGCGGAGCAGCCTGCTGAGGCCTTCCCCGACCGACGATTCGTCATCACTTACAAACTCAAGTGGGTTGTTCTCATTTATCGGTTTAGCTTGCAGAAGACGCGCTAAGGCGGTTCGCCTCTGTGTCGCGCTCACGCCGAGAGAGCGGAAACGTTGTTTGCGCTGAATTTGATTCGCTGATGAGATCTCGAAGGAACTGAAGGCCGGTATTTGGAGTCGAGTCAACCCGTGTCGAACTAGCGGTTATTAGTGACCACATCCGCGTTACCAATGATGCCGTCTGTCGCCGTTTCCGTTGGAAGGTTGAAGCGGCTTTGTTCTCAGCCTCTTGCTTGTGCTTACTACCTTTAGCAACGGTCTCCAGCTCATCGAGAACAAGGGATAACAGAGGGACGGCCTGCGGTACCTGGATTTCCTTCCTAGGCATCAACACGGACCTGCTCGCGTTCATTAAAGGTTGAGTTGATTCCGGAGAAACGGCATGAATGCAAAATGAAAGCGGCACAAATCAGCGAAGCAGGCGGCGAGTTTGAGTTAGTTGAACGGGATATTCCCG
>JAFAQT010000205.1 GCA_019246215.1 Verrucomicrobiota bacterium | reverse complement strand
GGAAGGTCAAAGCTGTTTTCGACTTTGTCGGCATTCAGTCAACCATCAATCTTGCGGTCCGTGTACTTGGCTACGACAGCCACCTAGCCATTGTCGGGCTAGGCGGCGGCGTGATGTCGTTTTCTCCGGGTACTGCGGAGGGGTGCGTTCCATGGGGCTGTTCGGTAACTGCACCCTATGGTGGCACGCGCTTAGACTTAATGGAAGTGATCGCACTGGCTGAGGCGGGAATGATCGAGGCGGAGAAGACTTACTTTCCTCTTGACGACGCAGTCAGTGTTTACAGCCGATTAGAGAAGGGGGAAACCCAAGGGCGTGCCGTCTTTGTTCCAGACTGAAACCGGTGTTCGAGCCTTCTTAACACGTTTGATTTTCAATCTGGGACCCGCGCTACAGCCGGCCACGTATTCAGGTCCGATCACAAAGCTCTCTCTCGCGGATTCGACCACCTCCTTCGTAACCTGGGCCAGATCGTTATCCTCATGATGTTGGTCGGGCAATGGACGAATCGCCGCCTCGCGAACCCAATTTGTCCCATCAGCCCGAAATTCGACGCTGTAATGTTCGATTACAGCGCGTTTGACGATGCGCCCGCTATCACACCTTGGGATTTTTCATCCCTTTATATTTGTGGTTTTCTTTTCCAACTTTATGTGCGGCCACTGCCGTCGAACGACTTCTGAAGAAGAACTGGCCAGGCTCTATCACATTCCGATCCCAACGAAGTCGGATTTGCCGATCAGTTATAACGTTGCGCCGAGTCAGAAGGTTCTGACGATCCGATTCAATCCCGAGAGTCGGGCACAATCGCTTGACGTCCTTCCAGAGACCATAAGATTGCTCACCGGACCATTTTAAGAAAGCTTCCCTCTTAGCTTCACTAAAGGGCTATGCAGTCACTAAAGTGCATTTCTGATAGTCCGCTGTGTTTCCATCATTAACGCATGAATGACCGAGTTTCTCCGTTTTCTGACCTTGCCGGTCGAGTGGTGATTGTAACGGGAGCAGCTGCGGGCATCGGATTGAGTATCTCTAATGCGTTTGCTGAGCAGGGTTGTCAGTTGGTGCTGCTCGACGTAAACGAGGCTTCACTTAAGGAAACGGCAAAAAGGCTCGAGAAATCCGGAACGCATGTAATCACCGTCACCGGTTCCGTGGGAGAACCTGAGACTGCCCGCCTTACTTGCGCTGAGGCTGTTCGGCAGTACGGTCGCATCGATGTCCTTGTAAACAACGCCGGGGTGTCTTCGGTTCACCCGTCCTTAGAGCTTCCACTGCAGGAGTGGAAACGAGTGTTGGATATCAATCTCACTGGGGTTTTCCTGTGCGCACAGGAAGCGGCGCGCAAAATGATCCCTGCCGGAGGCGGAGTGATTGTAAATATCGCGTCCATATACGGACTCGTGGCTGCTCCAAATCGAGCCGCGTATTGCGCGACGAAGGCAGCTGTCGCCATGCTGACGAAGGTCTTAGCAATAGAGTGGGCGCAAGACAGCCTGCGCGTAAATGCCATTGCCCCAGGTTACGTGAAAACAGGTTTGATTATAGATCTGGCTGAACAAAAGAAAATCGATCTCGAGTCACTGAAAAAGCGGACGCCGCAAGGTCGTCTCGCTACGCCGGAGGAGATCGCCCAGATGTCCATTTTCCTCGCTTCCGACATCTCCTCTCACATCACTGGGCAAGTTATTGGAGTGGACGGCGGATGGACGGCGTATGGCTATATCTAATTCCGGCGAGACTTCTTAAGGCGCGACCTCCCTGGAGTTGGTCACCACCTTTGGATTTAGTTAACCCTCAGCGTCCCACTGCGACCTCGGCGCGATGCTCCCTCCCTCTTGCTTTCCGGGTTCAGCATGGAGCTCGAGGCGCGGATTTGGTTTGCAGCTCCGCAGCGTCGTGACCTCCGTGAGATGAAAACAAGAACCTGCGCTCCAGGCAAATCCACGCTCCGCCTCGTTCAACCTCCCAAAACATCTCGCCGGCGCCATTCTGACTTTCTCTTAGGCGGGGCCAAACTTTCAAGAGCACTGATTGGAAGAAGAAAAAGCGGCGAAATGTCGAGCTGAGTCGAGCTAGGTTCGGGTTTTGGCCGCTTTCTGGCCGCTAAAAACGATTTCTCCAATGGAGCGGGGCAGACTGTAAATCTGCTGGCTTTACGCCTTCAGTGGTTCGAATCCACTCCTGCCCACACTCCGCCGCCTTGCCGGGGAGCCTTTCGGGCGCTGATTCCGAACGTCATCGATCCCCCAGGCCGCAGGGGGAAACGGCGCATCGCGGTTTTCGCTCTCCTGCTTGTCGTCGCAGCGACGGGGACTCTTTCCTGGTTCCCGAAACCTAACTCACCTGCCGCCAATTCTAAGTCAGTGGCAGTGCTGCCATTTGAAGATTTTAGTGACAGCAAGGAAAATTCCTATTTCAGC
>JAFAQT010000102.1 GCA_019246215.1 Verrucomicrobiota bacterium | reverse complement strand
GCTGACTTCACTCGGACAACTGTCGAAAGAGCTGGGTTGCCTCTAACTCTCGAGAGTTTCCTCCGCCTGCTGCGCCAGGGTCTCGAACGCAAGCAGCTCGCCGTCCGTCTTTTGGGTCTGGGCGTGCGCTTCGGTGAGGAGTCCCAGCAAAGCACGTCTCAGCTGGAACTTTTCTAGCCGGCGGCAATTGCTAGTCAGTAGTATCAGAAACCGGAGGGTGGACTTCGGTTTGTGGGGCGATGTTCATCCGTTCCCATCCGGTTATCATTCGAGACGGTGCATTAGTGTACCGTCTCCTAAATCCCTTGAGTTTCGTTGCGTTCAAAAGGGGCCGCCGGCAAGGCGCAAGGAGGGCGCAGATCTGAATGGATACGTAACCGACGAGCAACGCAGCCGCCGGCCCATTTTCAACGCAACCCTCTGGGCGTGTCCAATTGGCTATTTTCCGCGTTGCTCGCTCCTTACATACCGATCTAGATATGCTCGTCGCTCGCGCCTTGAAAAACAGCCAACACCGGCCTACGGCGAAACTCAAGGGATTTACGAGAGGATATACTAGGTCCTCCCTAGTTTCGAGATGAAATCGTAGGGATAGGGGAGCGATACTTCGCTTCCGGCATCGAGTTTCGCGACTTGGTCCGGCGAGAGCGACCACCCGATCGAAGCCAGGTTATTTTCGAGCTGCACGAGCCCGCGTGCGCCGATGATCGGAGCCGTGACCCCAGGCTTTTGCAAAAGCCAGTTGATCGCCACTTGCGCGGGCGATCGCTTGACCGAACCAGCCACTTCATGCAAGGCGTCCAGGGTACGCCACGTATGCTCGTTGTTGTAAGCGCTCCACTTTTCGCCCCAATCTTTCTTTTCTGCCAGCTCGATCCGCGAACCTTCCGGCGGGGCGGTCATCCCGCGCTTGAACTTTCCGGAAAGCCAACCCCCGCGGAGCGGGCTCCAAGGGATGACTCCGAGCCCTTCCCGCAGGCTCAGCGGAATCAACTCCCATTCGGTGCTTCGACACAACAGATTGTATTGCGGCTGAAGGCAAACAAAACCCTCCCATCCGTTCTCGCGGCTAATGTCGATCGCTCGCTGAAGCTGCCAGCCTGCAAAATTGCTCGCTCCCAGGTAACGAACGGCGCCCTTTCTGACCAGATCGTTCAATGTCGACAACGTTTCTTCCAATGGCGTTTTCTCATCCCAGCAATGGACCTGGTAGAGATCGATGTAATCCGTCTGCAGACGCCGCAGACTAGCTTCCGCAGAACTTAGTATATGCTTACGACTCAGACCCAGATCGTTTGGTCCGCTCCCCATCGGAAACCGTACTTTTGTCGCGATGACGAGTTGGTCTCGGCGCTGCTGCTTGGCGAGCCAGCGGCCCACGATTTCTTCTGAAACGCCAGTGGAATAAACATTGGCGGTATCAATGAAATTTCCGCCCGCCGCCACAAAACCATCCATCATCTTAAAGCTCTCTTCCTCTGTCGCTTCGTTCTCCCTCCCAAATGTCATCGCCCCCAAACAGAGTTCACTGACTTTCAAACCAGTCTTTCCAAGGTATCGGTAGTTCATGCGTACGGCGTACATCGGCCCAAAACCACGATTCCGTCCAGGAATTTGTAGAGGAGTTCAGGATTTCAGGGGTACAGAATGGATCTGCGGATTTCCGCCTTGGCAATCGCACTCAATTCGAGCCATTGATCCTGTTTTGCGCTGCAGGGCTTCCCCTCCTGTACCCCCCCGCAACTCCTGAACTCCTGCTAAACCGCTCTTGAAGATTATCGATCGGCGGTAGAACCTGCGTTTGATGGCCTCGCCGTACCAGTTCACCCCCCGCGCCCGCCTGCTTGATTTTATGCGGCAGGCTGGCAATCCGAGCCTGATCAATCTGGCGGCCGGACTACCCTCTGTGGAGTGTGTGCCGAAGGCGGCTCTTAAACGGGCATTCGACGCGGCGTTCAGCGAGGAACCAGACGTCGCCCTTGGATATCACACGCCGGATGGCGATTACGGGCTCCGCCAACAAATTGCTGCCCGCTTTGCGCGCCGGGGTATCTCGGTCACCCCGGAGGAAATGGTGATTACGACCGGGTGCACCCAGGCTTTGCACGGAATGATCAGACTTTTGGCTGAGCCGGGTGAAGTGGTGGCCTGCGAAGCGCCGGCTTATTACGCGACTCTCGAAATGCTCGGGGACTCTGGTGTCCGGATTCTGCCACTTCCGGTGCGGGACCCGCGGGGCGTCGATCTGGATCTGGTTGCCACGTTGTTTGAACGGTTTCGCCCAAAGCTCTTCGTAATTTGCGCAACACTCTCAAACCCTTCCGGCGCGACCATGCCCAATGAAGCGCGATGTGCATTGGTTGATATCTGCCGAAAGACCGACACCCACCTCTTAGAAGACGATATTTATGGAGAGCTATCCGAAATCGATGGGCTGCGACCGATCCGTTCGTATGACGATGGGAGTATCGTCTCGTACGTGATGAGTTTTTCCAAAACGGTCGCGCCGGGCATTCGTGTTGGGGTCTGCGCGCCTGGACGGAATACCGAACGATTTGCGCAGCTGAAATGCCAGCAGGATATGCATTCAGCCACCTTATGCGAAGTCGCTTTCCGGAAATACCTGGAGGGGGCCCACCTCGATTCGCATTTGCTATACTTGAAAGAGTTGAACCGTCAACGTCGCCAAATGGCCAGGGAAATCATCGAGAAGTATTTTCCTGAGGGTACGAGCATTTGGATCCCGGCTGGCGGGTTTTTGCTTTGGGTGGAAGTCCCGCAACCTATCGACATCGAAGTCGCATACCAGGCCGCATTACTCAAAAATGTCGCTTTCAGCCGCGGGAAAGCCTTTTTCACAACTCCTGACGCGAAAGTCAGCTCAATGCGAATTAATTGTTCGTGCCCGACGGCGAACCAGCTTGTGCAGGGACTCGAGACACTTGGGAAGATTCTTCGGGAAAGCCTATGAGCCGGCATTTCACGTTCCACGGCAGCTTTCTCATGATCGTTGGAATCCTCGCCGTGTTGTACAACCCTCACACTCATTCTTTCGGTTTCAATCCGGATGCCAAATCAGGTCTGATCGTCAGTGGTGCGTTCGCTCTGATTTCGTTTTTTTGGGCATTCATCTATTCCAGGCAAGCTCGTCGGGTCGCTGTGGTCGGGGGATTCGTTACCACGATCCTGCTTTTCGCGGGAACTATACCTCGAGCTTTCAGCGCTTGGACTGGGTATGCTCAGGGCGACGGCGGGAAATGGTACAGCGGCACGACCATTTCCCTGGTAATCGTCGGATCGATTCCACTTTTCGCTGCCCTTTGGCAGAGCCTTCACAACAAGAAGTAAACAGCCGGAAAATCCTGCCAATCCTCAGGCTCGCAACATTTCCAGGCTATTCATTTGCAGCAAAGGCGAATCTGCATGTGTCTGTACCGATGTTCAAACCTGCCTCCTTCGTTTCGGCGATTCGCAGAGCCATCCTCCGTCTCAGGATCGCAATCATTGTTCTGGTTCCCTGTTCTTCATCCTTATCGGCTGTTGGAGAAACCGCTTTTCCTGCCCTGGGCGTGGAAAACGATCCTCTCTGGCTGCGGTATCCGTCCATTTCACCGGACGGAACGACAATCGCATTCAGCTTTCGGGGACACATTTTTACGGTGCCGGTAAGGGGCGGCCTGGCCATGCCCCTGACTGCGGGACCGGCGCACGATTCATCGCCGGTTTGGTCACCAGATGGCAAGCTCATTGCCTTCGCATCCGATCGATACGGTCATTACGATGTTTTCTTGACCAGCTCTCAGGGTGGCATGGCCAGGCGTTTGACGACATACTCAACGGATGCTGTTCCCACCAGCTTCACCGCTGACGGACAATACGTATTGTTCAATGGGTATCGGATGGGCTCGGCTCAGAGCTCACTTTTCCCGGTCAAATTTTTCCCGCAACTTTACAAGGTATCGATTCAGGGCGGACGCGCGGCAGAGATGCTCCTGACCACCCCTGCATTGCACGCGCAGTACGACCGCGAACAAAACCGAATCCTGTACGAAGATTTAAAAGGTTACGAAGATCCATGGCGGAAACATGAGACCTTTTCCGTCGCACACGATATCTGGTTCTATGACGCACGGACCGGTAACCACACAAAGCTATCCACTTTTCAGGGCGAGAACCGAAACCCAATATGGTCGCCGGACGAAAGCTCGATTTTTTACCTCAGCGAAGAAAGCGGATCCTTCAATATCTGGCGCCTCTCTCTGACTGACGGTCTGCCGGGATCTGCCCAACAACTCACCAATTTCCAAAGGAACCCCGTCCGGTTCCTCAGCGCAGCGAACACTGGCGACCTCTGCTTCGGATACGATGGAGAGATCTACACCCTCCCGGTTGGAGCAACGCAACCGCAGAAGGTCACCATACATATCGGTTTGAGCGAGAGCGCCGCTGCAACCCAGCTCAGGAATTACGGTGACAACGTGACCGAAATAGCCCTAAGCCCCAATGGAAAGGAATTTGCCTTTGTCGTTCGGGGCGATATCTACGTTGCTTCCGTCGATCAGGGCGAGACCAAACGAATCACGAACACTCCCGGGCAAGAGCGCAGTATCTCTTTCAGCCCGGACGGGCGTCGGCTGGTCTTCGCGGCCGAATACGCCAGACCTTGGGGAATTTACGAGGCGGCGATCTCTCAACCGAAAGAGAAAGAGCCCTATTTTTTCAACTCCACCGTGATCGATATCCATCCAATTCTGGAAAACGATCAGGAAAATTTCCAACCCAGATATTCACCCGATGGAAAAGAGGTCGCTTATCTGGAGAACCGCACAACCTTGAAGGTCTTGAACCTGGAAACGAAACAGACCCGCATCATCCTTCCCGGGCACCTTAACTATTCTTACGAGGATGGAGATCAGTGGTTTGATTGGTCTCCAGACGGAAAATGGTTTCTCGCCAGCTTTCTTACGCCGGAGCGCTGGGCATCGCAAGCCGGACTGGTCGACGCGGGTGGCCAACAGCAACTGACCAATCTCACCAAAAGTGGATACGACAATCTTCTCCCGCGCTGGATGAAGGACGGAAAGTCGATGATCTGGTTCTCCGACAAATACGGTCTTCACGGCGATGGCGGATCGGCAAAGAGTCAGCAGGATGTCTACGAGATGTTTTTCACCCAGGAAGCCTATGACAGGTCCAAACTCTCAAAAGCCGAGTACGACATTCTAGCTGAGTCCGAAGCCGAACAGAAAAAGAAGAACTCTGAGAAAAAGGAAGAGGCTAAAGAAACCGACGCGAACGCGCCGAAAAAGATCGAACCGCTCGCCATAGACCTCAATAACATTGAAAACCGGATTGACCGGCTCACCCTTGGTTCGAGCCAAATCGCAGATGGCCTTCTGACCAATGATGGCGAGACCCTGCTCTATCTGGCCAAGAACGAGAAAGGGTACGATTTATGGTCATTAAAGCCGCGTGAAAGCGAATTGAAACGCCTATGGGGGACCGAAGTCCCAAAATCTTCCCCACATGGCGAGTCCAGCCCGGCGATGATCCGGCTCGACAAGGATAGCAAAAATGTTTTTGTGCTTGCGGCCGGGAAAGTCACCAAAATCGGCGTTGCCGATGGCAAGGCTGAGCCTGCGAAGTTCAACGCCGCCAAGGAACTCGATGCCGTAGCGGAGCGCGGATGCCTCTTCGAACATATCTGGCGCGAGATGCGCGAAAAATTTTATCTCAAGGACATGAACGGCGTTGACTGGGACTACTACAAATCAGTGTACGCTAAGTTTCTTCCTTACATTTCTGACGACCGCGATTTTTCAGAAATGATCAGTGAGATGCTGGGCGAATTGAATGCGAGCCATACCGGATGCAAGCTTCTGCCCGATCCGCAAAATGCCGACGCCATCGCTGTTCTGGGCGCATTCTTTGACAGCGACTACAAAGGGACAGGCCTCAGAATTCAGGAAGTCGTCGAGAAAGGTCCGTTGATCACCGCTTCAGCCACCGTCCGGGCGGGAATGATCATTGAAAAGATCAACGGGGTCACCATCGATCCGGGGATGGACTTCAGTTCGCTTCTGAATCACCGAGCCGGCCAGCCGACGCTCTTGAGCATTTTTGACGAGGCAAAGAATGTCCGATTTGACGTCACCGTGAAACCGATCAGTATCGGTGAACAGGACGAACTTCTCTATCAACGCTGGGTAAAACAACGCCGTGAACTGGTCGACAAATTGAGCAACAACACGGTGGGCTATATCCATGTCCGCGGGATGAATGATGAGAGTTATCGCGATGCGTATTCAGAAGCGCTGGGTCGCGAGAGCAAGAAGAAGGCGTTGATCGTTGATACCCGGTACAACGGTGGCGGAAATCTTCATGATACCCTGGCGGTCTTCCTAAGCGGCAAACCTTATCTTGAGTTTCTTCCCCGTGGACAGAGCATCGGTTGGGAGCCCAATGAAAGATGGCGTGGAAAAAGCCTGGTCCTCGCCAGTGAAAGCAATTATTCCGACGCGCAATTGTTTCCCTGGATTTACCAGCATTTCGGCATCGGAAAACTGGTCGGCATGCCGGTTCCGGGCACAGGAACAGCCGTTTGGTGGGAATTCCTCCAGGATCCAAGGCTGATTTTTGGCATTCCGGAGGTTGGGTTCCGGGATGAAAAAGGTCAGTTCATGGAAAAGACGCAGGTGGAACCTGACGTGAAAGTTCGAAACGACGCGAAGAGCATCGCAGAAGGTAAAGACAATCAACTCGAAAAAGCAGTTGAAATCCTGATGCAGGATTAAAAGCAAAATTGAGGTCCGTCAGTCGCCATTGGCGGCCGTCCGGACGGAAGAGACGAACTCCATACGGGTTAGCTCCCTTGCAGGATTTTTTGGTTGAAGGGCTTTGTAATCGGTTCTAGTTTCGCCTTCCTCAGATTGGAGTCATAGCTCAACTGGTTAGAGCGCTGCCCTGTCACGGCAGAGGTTGCGGGTTCGAGCCCCGTTGACTCCGCCACTCAAAAATGACATAAGTCCCTTGCTGGGATTGGACTTATCGTCAGGCAGCGCTCAAAGTCTCAACCGACCCATTGACGGCATATTGACATTAAGGATCCTTTCGATGGAGGCTTTGTTGCTTCCGCTCTCGGTCATGGAATTACGACTGAAGCGGACACCCTTAACGATTTGCGTCAGATGGTTAAAGAGTGTCCGTCTGAGCAAACCACGGCAAGGTGACCGCTCCAGATTTTGTCCGGATCTCGGCGGTTAATTTCTTGCAAGCCAAGCGGCGGGCATCAGCTCGGCGATCCGATTGATTGGGAAATTAGCCAAGCCCGGCAAGATCGAGCAAAGATAGTCGCGAATCGGGACCTTAAGCCGTCGGCAGGTTTCGACTATCGAGACAATGGCTGCAACGCGCGGCCTGGCCTCCTCGTTCCGATGTGTATCCAATTGCGGCGCCCTAGGCGACAGGGCGCATCGCGTTCTCAGCCAGGTTATTGCTCAACTCCAGTTCGGGATATTCC
>JAFAQT010000018.1 GCA_019246215.1 Verrucomicrobiota bacterium | reverse complement strand
TCCCGCGATCGTGGGATGGGGAGTAGACTGTTTATGCCGGATCGACGTTGATCTAGCTTTACTCCGCGCTCGGTCGCCGCGTCTCAAGGCAACCTTTGCTACCCGCTCAAAACAGCGGAGAGCCGGATTTGTTGACCGACCCCTTTGGCCGGTGTTCCCCGCTTACATTTGCAGAAATCTTTTTGCTCAAACATGATGGGGGAAGCGATGCAAATGATCGATCGAATTGAAAACGAAAGATAATACCGGAAGTCTTCGGAAGGAAGGGATTCGCATTGCAATACGCGAAGGCATTTTTCGCGATGGACACTACTTCGATCGTTTGCAATAAAAATCTCTTGCCTGACAGACCGCATCAGCTCGCAAGTTCATCAAAGAGAGAATGTAGGAACACGATGTATGCCCGAAGAGACCATTTCAATTATAACCTACGAAGATGTTAAACCAATTACTGACCCATCTGGAAAGTCACCGGACTTAAAAATAGCCGGCTTGGGACAGCGACGACGGAGTCCTTTGGAACAAGAGCCAGTCGTGGAACGTACCGAAGAGGAGCTGCATCCCATCCAGTGGGAGTATCTCAGTAAGCACGAGGTTCCAATTAGCAAAATTGAGGCGGAACTTGAGAAACTGGTCACACAAATGAACCGCATACTACCGCGCCTTGAATCAGAAACTGCTGAGCAAAGCCAAACATCACCGGACCAAACCGCTCGCAACCACAGATTCGCTCTTGACGAAATAGCGCTCCATGTTGAGATCAACGCAGAGGGAAGCCTAAGTATACTTGGAACGGGTGGAAAGCTAGGAGGCAAAGGCGGCATGCAACTAACATTTAAAAGATTTTAAAACGAGAACCTTGCTAGATCACAATTGTTCAAAATGGGTCAACTTATAGGCCCCATCGCTCGATTAAAGTTTTTCAGAGGGCTTGGGTGCATGTCCATGCGCGTAAGGCGAGAAATCACCGCACAGAGGATAGAGAGATGGGAGGAATGGTTCTGGTAGCTTCTGTAGCTCTGCAGCCGCCTTTTCCACCTACCCTTTCACTCAGAGAGAGAAGACGCAAGATGCTAAGGATCTGGCTTGCGGCCAACTAACTGCAGGACTCAGGGCGATCGCGGATAGATGCTGCTTAGCGGAGCTAACTTCGCGTGAGGGTGCCCATAGACAACGTAGGCTAGCCAAGTTGCATCATGGGCTCTTCGCGCTTGTTCGCGCGCGAGAATGGTGGCTTCGGAAAGCGGGCTTCCGGAGAGCAACGCGTCGTACCATGCTTCGGTGAAGGTTCGCGCAGGATAATCTCCGACCGACCAGAGGCTCCCAACAAACACCCCGGCCCCTCGCTCGAGGAAAGCCTTCGCGAAGCCGCCGATACCGGTGAGTTGGTAACCAACTCGCCCGATTTGGCAAGCATTCAACAGGACAATCGGTCGACTGACGCCGAATCGCGCATACATTCTGACCGCGGTTGCGTCGAACCAATCAGTGACGAAGTTGGAGCCCTCGATACGGCCTTGCAACATGATGCGGGCATTAGCGATATTCCCCTGTTCCGCCGTGCCGTGACCGGCGAAGTGTAACAGATCGAAAGCGTCGCCGTGCGCCAAAAGTTTGCGCACCTGCGTCTTCTCCGGCACGACCGCAGTTGCGCCAAAGCGCTCCTTGAGGAATGGAACCTCTCTCTGCGCCTGCGGCAACTTCCAATCCGGATGTGGGTAGTCGGGAACAATAAAACGTGCTCGCCCCTGCGCCACTCGTAACACCTCCGGGGGCCGCGTGCCGTACAACCAACGGACCAACCCGATCTGACCAAAAAATCTTCCATCGTCGGACAAGGGTTGGTTGGGCTGTTTCAAATGGACGATCTCCCACGGAATAAACGGCTCGGTGGAAATGACGAGAATGCTAGAAATACGGTCACGGTTGTCCCATAAGATCTGCTGGAGGTTCTCCGGGAAAAGCTCTTCAAAAAGCTGAGCTCCGTAACCTCGTAAATCTTCGTTAAAGGCCACTGCGTCACGTCCGGTACTGATCCAGCGGCTTTCGATTTGCTGGTAGAGATTATTGACGTATGCCGTCCGATCGCCGACAAATCTACGAGACTCGAAAATGTCAAGAATGCCCAAATCCCCACAATCCAGCGTGTACAGGTAGCTGTTTTCTCCGCCGCCGTGCGATTGCTCGACAATTCTCAATTGATGCAGCGAGGCGGTAACCGGCGGAAGTTCGGCTGCGGTATTGACCGCGATCCGATGCGCCTGGGTTCCGAGAGAGCCGACGATCTTTGGTTTGAGAATCAAGGTGAGGAGCGGGGTCTGCCCTTGTTGCCATGCCATCACCCAAAGCTCTCCATCGCCTTGTTCGGTGGGGCGGACATCGAAATAAGCGTGCAAGGGTTGTCCTGGAGTTGGCGGGTCAAATTCGCCGCGGCTTTCATTCACGGTTTCAAAGAGAGTCTTTGGAATCAGTTGCAGAATGAGCTTATGACTCGGGTCTAGCTCTCCACTTCGTACGTTCGTGCCCGGACCCTCAGCGATGCCAAGGTCTTCACGTGAGACAACGACCTCCACCGTCGTGACCCGCCGTACGACCACCTCGTCATTCATACTTGCATAAAACCGACACTCCACTTTGGTGGGAACCGAGTGCGGCGGGGCTGTCGAAGAGGAAAGATTGCCGCTGGGCAAAGCGTCCATTGGAATCCTCGAGATGGCAGCGCTCTGCCCAATCCCGATTCCCCTTACAGTTGTAATGGCCGCCGTGTTCGGAGCCAGGTCAGAATAAGCGCGAATTCTGGAAGGTAGCTCACGTAAGACGCTGACTTCATCCGGATGTTGTCCTAGCCAGGATGAGAGCGACTCTGGATCGAACCGCCGTTGCTGCTGCTGCTGCTGTTGTTGCTGTTGCTGGGAGGAGTACTGGTACTGCAGGTATCTATTCAATTGCCGGAGTATGCTTTCCATTAGCGCTTGCCCAGCACGTAAGACGTCATCGATATCGATGCTT
>JAFAQT010000372.1 GCA_019246215.1 Verrucomicrobiota bacterium | reverse complement strand
GTGCCCGTCCGAGCTGTTCCAGGGCGCGATAGCCTCCATCAGCAACCAGGACCCGGTAGCCCGCGTCTGTCAGAAACCCGAGAATGACATCTACGTTTGCCGGAACGTCATCAACGATCAGTACGGTTTTCATTCACGTTTTCTTTTTGGACCTTTAATTCCGAAAAGCTGAGCCGCTCGCCACCGAAGCCGTAATTGCCTTGCGAATTGATGCCAGCGGAGCGGAATCGTCAAAGACCACTTTTCCACCCTGGCGATCGACGCCCAGATCCTTCCAGAGCTGATGAAGATCTGGAGACACGGGGGCCGCTTTCATTCGGTCGTAAAGCTCTTCCAGAACACGGACACCGACGGCTTGATCGGCGATCTGGAGAACTCGCTCGAGGGGCCACTCCACCTCGATGCTTCCTCCTGCTTTCAGGATACCGCGCATCGCTTCCTCAAGGCCCAGCCGATTCCCGGTGCGCTTTCGAATCTCGATGTCGGCCAGCAGACAGAATAAAGCGCCGCCCCAATAGGTCCTGCCCCAAGTATGGGTAAAGTCTAATCCACGATCGCCCGCCTTCGGCAGCCCTTGCGCCATCGCATCAAACATGTCACCCCAGACCTTCTGAGGCAGCAGATCTCCCGCCCGCGCTCGAGCGACCGGCTCGACGTAGGTAGCCAAACCCTCTTCGATCCAGTGATGGCTGTCAGCCACCGATGGAAACGCCAGGTGCACCATCTCATGGGTAATCATCCAATCGTCCGTAAGATCCGCGGCGGTTGTTGATTGGCCCACCGAGATCGAAATGTGGGCGTGTTTCCATCCAAATGCCCGCCCCGAACCGACACCTTCTCCCTCGTGGAAATTCACTGCAATGTCGACGTGCGAAACCGGGAATTTGGTGTAGTAAATGCTGACCGCTCGTGCTGCGGTTGCGATCCAGTTGAGCACCAGTTTACGCAGAGCCGCGGGCGGAGCTGGATCGAGAGAGACGTCGATTGTAGCCCCGCCGACCTGAAGTTTGGCGTTGTCCTGGGCGTTTGCAAAGGCCGAAAAACCGAACCAGATCAGAGCAAAGAAGAACAGTGAACGCATGAAATACAATGACCCGAAATTAGAGACCGTTCCTTAAAAAATAATTCCATTGAATCGCCGCTTTGATTTCTTCAGGGTTCGATCATGCTCTGGGAACACAAATATTCCGTCGACGTCGTATGGACCGGTAACACGGGTGAAGGCACCGCCAACTATCGATCTTACACGCGAGATCACGAGATCAAAGTGCCAGGAAAACCGCCGTTAAAAGGTTCATCGGACCCTAAATTCCAGGGCGATCCCAGTAAATACAATCCGGAAGAACTACTGGTCTCAGCGCTCTCCAGCTGTCATATGCTTTGGTACCTCCACCTCTGCGTGGACGCCGGCATCGTTGTAATGTCGTACCAGGATCGTGCGGAAGGTACGATGGAAGAGTCCAGTGAAAGAGCCGGCCGCTTCATACGCGTCAATCTTCATCCACATGTGCGAGTCACCAACCGGCTCGAGCAGGCCGAGGCGCTCCACCAGCGCGCCCACAAACTTTGCTTCATAGCGAATTCAGTGAATTTTCCGGTACTGCACCAGCCTTTCACCGAGCTGAAGACCGCTTAGCTCCGCGACCACAGTTCCTAACCCCAGTCAGTATTCCCATTCTACGCGATGAGTTCTCTTCTTGGCATAGACCTTGGAACCTCCAGCGTTAAAGTCGTAGTCTTTGACCTGGATGGATCTATCCGCGGCCTGGGATCTGCCGAGTATCCAATTCTTACTCCCTCGATCGGTTATGCCGAACAGGATCCGGAAGAATGGTGGCGCGCAACCGTGATTGCCGTGCGCCAGGCGATGCATAATGCCGGTCATCCCGACGTTTCGAGCATCGGATTCTCTGGACAAATGCATGGATTCGCCCTCCTTGGGGTTGATCGAAGGCCACTGAGTCCAGCCATCATTTGGGCCGACCAACGGAGCGCCGATCTGCTGCCGGAGATCGAGTCGATCATTGGTCCGGGTCTCAAAAAATGCGGGACCGCGCCGGCAGCCGGATTTCTTATTTCTACTTTGTTCTGGCTTCAGAGACATCAACCAGAATTGCTCGACCGGGCGCGTGTTTTATTGATGCCAAAGGACTATATCCGATTGAAAATCACCGGCGAACTCGGGACAGACGAGAGCGACGCTTCGGCAAGCGGTATTTTCGACGTCGAGCAGCGGGCTTGGGCCGGTGATCTGATTACACGTTTGAAGCTGCCCAGCTCGATTTTCCCGGTCGCCGAAGAGTCAATCCAAGTCGTCGGAAAGTTGACAAATCAAGCCGCAGCGGAACTGGGCCTTGTCCCTGGGGTCCGAGTCTCGGCTGGAAGCTCCGATCAGCCCGCCCAGGCTGTCGGAAACGGGTTAATCGACCCGCCGCTTGGCTCAGTGACAATCGGAACAGGCGGACAGATCTTCGTGCCGCTGAGCCAGCCGCTGCTTGATCCGAAACTCCGGCTCCACACCTTTTGCCATGCGCCCCGCTCGAGATGGTACCTGTTGGGTGCAATGCTTTCCGCCGGAATGGCTCTAAGATGGTTCAGAGCAATTTTGGGAGGCGAGCGCTTTTCGTATGCGGAATTGGATCGACTGGCCGGCGAAGTTGAGCCGGGATGCGAAGGGTTGACCTTTCTCCCCTACATTGTAGGAGAACGTTCGCCGATCATGGATCCGCGAGCGAAAGGCAGCTTTGTCGGTCTGGCGTTGCGACATGGCCCGGCACACATGGCCAGGGCTCTTCTGGAAGGGGTCGTTTTTGCGTTGCGTCAGATCATTGAAACGATGGAGGATTGTGGCGCCTTTTTGCCCAAAATTGTCGCTTCCGGTAATGGCCTCGGAAGCCCGCTTTGGCGCCAGATGCTTGCGGATGTAATCAATCGACCCCTTTTGCAGGGGCAAGATGCTCATGCCGCAGAACGTGCCGGAGTGGGAGCGGCAATGATCGGCGGGATCGGCGCTGGCATTTTCAAAGGCTACGAAGAAGCCCGAAATTTAGCTCCCGTTTTTGACGTAGTAACCGCGCCGACCTCCGATCGAGCCGATCAGTACGAAGCGGCTTATCGCCGTTTTCTTGATCTCTATCCGCGGCTGAAATCCTGGTTCTGAAAGAAGAAGTGCACAAAGGCTGCAAATGACCCAATGCAGCGTAGCCGCCCAGTGTCTTTGTCCGTTCTTCTTGCATCTAACCAGCGCCGCCCGGAAATTGGAGAGGCGCGCAACGGCGTTGCACAAAGCGGGTAATCGCCGTTAAGATGTGCTCGTGGCGCAAGCAAAAACTTTAGCAAAGTCGTTGCCGCCTTCTGTCCCCGACCGACCAGGCCGTATTGTGGAATTGCGGGGAATAATCTTTCAGAGCGACATGGCCAGCGTACTTGGCGCATGGATTATTCGTCCCGTGGAAACACTTGATATGCATCTCGCGGGAATAGGTCGTTCTCCAAATGCTCCGGCACTTGCAATGCATGCCGGACTGCACGTTGTACTCGAGGACGATCGAGAGTTCGTGGTCGAACAATTGTTCGGTACTCCGCGGGAAGATTTTGTCAGCGGATTGAACTGGACGCCGCTCGAAACCTTTAGAGACCGCGATCATAGCGGCTGGGACTTGACGGTGCCGGCGACCGCATTTCGCCGGGTTGATGAGGATGTAGTGAATCAGGCCGTCGAATTCCTAAACGGCATCCCCGGGCGCCCTTTTTTCGGCGAAGATTGTACAATGCTCATTGAACGAACCTTCGGAAAACGGCGACTGTTTGCCGATAGCCCTACCGCTCGAGCCCTTGGCTTCGGGATGCGCGTGGGCGACCCTGCCTTAGCATTACTCAAACCCGATGTGCGGCTCGATCCAAACGCGGAACGCCTTTTACGAGCAGACTTTCTGCGGGCGTTACCGGATCCGACAACAGAGTGGGACTCGCCAAATGGTCACCTATGGATTCGTCGCGCGCTTGGATGGGTACTCATCTTTGCAGCAGTCGCTGGTCTCAACTTCTTCATTAAGAAGCGGTCGAGGCGCTAGTACACTAATGCATCGGCTCCGAAGCAGCATCTGTTTTGTGCGGTCAGCAGCGAGCTGAAGAGATCCTTTGTCATCTCCGCTCTCTTAGGCATAGGATAATGCTGTCTTATACGGGTCATGAAAGCCATTGCGATCAAGGAATTCGGTTCGACTACTAATTTTTTCGAGGAGCAGAGAGGCATTCCGCAGCCGCGCGCGGATGAAGTGTTGATGCGGATTCACGCTGGTTCCTTTAATCCGGTCGACTATAAAATCCGGCGAGGCCGTTTTGGAGGTCACCTTCCGTTGGTGCTGGGTCATGACGCGGCGGGAGTTATCGTAGAAGTGGGCAGCAGCGTCAACCGACTGCACGTTGGCGATGAAGTCTGGGCCTATCTCGGGGGACCATGCAGCAACGGAGCGTGTGCTGAATATGTCAGCGTACCGCACGAATTTGTAACAGCCAGACCCCGAATCTTGTCGGTCGAAGAAGCCGCTTCCGTTCCTGTGGTCGGGTTAACCGCAAATCAGTCCATTCGTCTGAAAGCAAAACCGACTCCAAACCATTCGGTATTTATTGCTGGCGGCGCGGGGGGTCTCGGCTCAGCCGCTATCCAGATCTTGCAAATGATTGGTGTGGAGAAAATTGTTACCACATCCGGCCGGGAAGCCAGCACAAGGTTCATTGTGGATCAGTTGCGATTGAGTCCTGAGCAGGTGATTGACTACCGAGGGAAAGGACTGAAACAGCTGACCGAAGAGGCGATCGCAGCGAATGGCGGCGCTTTTTTCGATAAGACTTTGGACTTTGTTGGCGGCGTGATGAAACGCCTCTGCTTCGAATTAGTGGATTTTGATGGAGACATCGTCTCGACGGTCGAAGAATCTGATCCTTTTGCTGTCCCGGTCTGGCACGGGAGAGCAAGCCCGCTCTTCCGGAAATCGGCCTCCCTCCATTTCCATTTGCTCGGAGCAAGAGGCCTTTACGGCGCGAGGGAGACTTGGCCGGGGTACACACAACAACTCGATGAATTAACATTCCTGTACGAAGCCCAGAGACTTTGGCCGGTGGGAGTGCAAAACATTGGCGAACTCTCCGTCGACACTATCCGCCGGGGTCATGAAATGCTCGAAGCCGGGGGTGTTCAGGGGAAACTGATTTTCTCAGTGCCTTAACCGAGATCCGATCAAGCCCAAAAAGCACACAAAAGCTTGACCCACGGCCCCCGAAGTTCTTTGAGGTGAAATTGCACACATTCATAGCGCGGCAGAACCGGGACACGGTCTCGGCGCCAAAGTTCAATTCGAGTAAGGACCGAAAGGCCAAGGTTCTTCGAACCCCTTGGAATAGGGATTATAATGTGCCGTACCAATCTGCACAGGGTCGCTTTCCGGATTCTCGATCTTCCGCTCGATCCTGCTTTGAAGCGATCCGCCGTGGCTAGCGCACGCCGGCAAACCAAAGGCGATGACGAAACCAAATCCGACGAGCAATCGGAAAAGAAGAATTCTCATATCACAATAGGATTCACGGTCCGTTGTCATGCAGACCGGCGGGGCACAAGCTGCGCGGTTTTCAGATTAAATGGCCTGCGACGATTCTGCTGCGGTAAGATGAAACGGAAAGTTACGCCCCCGTGTTTGAGGGTCGATCAATAGACGACGTGCGTCTTGGAGTCAAGTTCTTCGCAGGAACCTCCCGCAGGCGTATCGGAGCGTCGGCGGAGCGCGGAAATGGGACGAAGCGCTTTAGCTCATGATTTTCCGGGCTGACAAAGTGCAATCCGGAGCTTGGAATTCGGCGACTGTGCGACTCAAATAGTGAAGTGGCAAATAACCGGGGCAGCAATTCGAAAGAAGCAATCACCACCGCTTCGGTTGTGGCTAGCGGCACCTTGGCCGCTCTCAAACTTCTGGTTGGTTGGTTGTCTGGCAGTCTTGGCCTTCTGGCAGAGGCAGCCCACTCTCTGCTCGATCTGATCTCTACGGTGATCACGCTGCTGGTGGTCCGAGTAGCAGCAGTGCCGCCTGATAGCAACCATCCCTACGGCCACGAACGAGCCGAACAGCTGGGGGCGCTGGCCGGGATGACTTTGCTGGGCGGAACTGGAATCCTGATCTTATATCATGCGTTCGATACGATTTTTCTTCATCCCGGATCTCCTGCGGTTACCGTCTGGTCGTTTGCCGTCTTGGTCGTCTCCCTGGTGGTCGATTTTTTTCGTGCCCGTGCTTTGCGACGGGCCGCCGCCAGCCATGAAAGCAGCGCTCTGGCTTCTGATGCCGAGCATTTCGGCAATGATATGTTAGGCGCGATTTCTGTCCTTGTCGGATTAGGTGTCGTCGCGTTACGCCATCCCCTTGGTCTGCCGGAGTGGCTGGTGACGCGGGCTGACGCGATCGCTGCTCTAATTGTGGCCGGAATCGCCTTCCGGTCGGTTTGGGTTTTGGGATCCAAGGCCGTGCGAGCGCTCATGGACGATGTCCCAATCGGCCTCACGGACCGCCTGAAAAAGCGGGTGGAATCTGTGGACGGTGTAGTCAGGGGAACGGTCATGATTCGTACTCGTTTTGTCGGAAATCGACCCTTCGTCGAGGTAAAGCTCGGCACAGTGCGAGGCACATCCCTGGAGTCAGCGCATCAACTCAGCGAAGTGGTGGAGAAAGAACTGAGCTCAGAATTGGGAAACGCCGAAGCTATTGTGCATGTCGAACCCGCAACGACGCCGGATGAACCGAGGGCTGCAGGCGTTCGCGCAATTGCGGATCGACTTGGATTGCGAGTGCATAACCTGAATATCTACCTGGCAGCGAAGGAAACTCTTATTGAGCTCGATCTCGAACTCCCGGATAGTCTGACCTTGGCTGAAGCGCACAGACACTCCGAGACTTTGGAAGCCGCCATCATGAAAGAGCTGCCGGGACCGGTCCTGGTGACGGTGCATCTCGAACCGCGGAGCGACGAACCTAAGCCGGCCGTGCGGCATCTGCCATCCACACATCGCGTTGAGGAGGCCCTGTCAAAACTGCCTGAAGCCAGGAACGTCAGAGTCCAGGATGTACTCGTGACAGACGAAGGACTGGTCGTCACGCTGGAGAAAACTTTCAAGGGAACGAACTCTCTGGCGCAGACGCATGAGTTGATGGCGGGTTTGGAACGGGCCATCTACTCTTCAATCCCGGACGTCGTTCGGGTTCACGTCAATCCCGAGATCGCGCCGTAAGGCTTCCTCCCCGTCTTCCGTGACCTCCGCGAACTGACGACTCACACGGCAATCAATTGTAAGGAAATCGCTGACGCAAAGCAGTGGCTGCTACATCAGGCCGTCCGTCGGATCGGCAGCAAAATCCCCGTCCGGCTTTACCGCGAATTCGTCTGCCAGGTACTGCTCAGCTTCAGTAAGATCGAATTGGTGAATCAGGATAAATTTTCGGCAGCGGCCTCGTTTAAGCTCGCCGATCAGCAGCGGGTCTAACGCACGCGGCCTTGGATCTGGGAGCAGTGCGCTTTTCCAACGGTGCTGCTGGTCGACTATGAGGTAAAGGTTGTCGAAGTGCTCTCTGGCCGCGCGCGCTTTTTCCCGGACTTCTTTGGGAAGGATACCGTTAAATTCTGCGCTGATGACCAGTTTCTTCCACGGCAAAAGCCAGTCAAGCACAGATAGCCCAAGTAGGTATGCGAGCAATGCGCTCACGAGCCATCCTCCCACAAGGAGGTAGGGTACTGCGGCGCCGCTTATTGCCGTCATATGAGCGAAGAGGTAAATTAATGCAGGGAAGATACCCAGAATGAAAGAGACCCGGGTTACAGCCCGTTCGGCATTCATTCTGCGTTCGTTCATCTTCATTACGGATGTTTGAGTCTTCTGAAACGGAACGTACGCTGGAAGACTCTTGGGCTTGGAAGTTATTGGAACTGAGTCCGTAGTGATTTCCCAAGTGAGGTGGTGATCACCTTCGAGGTCGAAGACAGCAAAGACCGGTAATTCAGCCCCGGTGACGTCGTCTCGATAAGTCTGTTGAAGACCATATGGATCCAATTCTTGGAGGTGGAGCAGCGTTTCTGGCGCCTTAGCAAGAAGGGCTTTGCCCTCCTCGCACTCTTTCTCTAACGGAAAGAGGTAATGGGTTTTTTTGCCACTGAGTGTGGCAGGATGACAATACTTCTGCCGGAGCAGATTGAGGTTTTGGCTCATTTGGTTTTCACGCGTTTTGATTTTCCCTTGTGCCCTTCAGATCCTTGGATCTGCAGAACGTTTAGGAAGG
>JAFAQT010000371.1 GCA_019246215.1 Verrucomicrobiota bacterium | reverse complement strand
GTTGAGGAAATGGACAAGAAGCAGTCGGTTTTCGACCTCACGTTCTCTGAATTGGAAGCATGGGCTGCCGAACGCAACCATGCCTCTTATAGGGCAAAACAGGTTCTTCAATGGCTATACCAGAAGAGGATCTCCCGATTTCACGAGATGTCGGACCTACCCGAACGGTTCCGCGACGAGCTTGACCGCCATTTCCTTTTAGAGCCACTGAGTTGCGCGCGCAAGCTGGGGTCGCGCGATACGACGCAGAAATTTCTATTCGCCTTGAGGGACGATAGTTTCGTTGAATCCGTCCTTATTCCCGCGAGCCCGGCGCTGTATGGATGCGGTTCGGATCGCAAAACGCTCTGTGTCTCAACGCAGGTCGGCTGTGCCTACGGATGCAAGTTTTGCGCAAGCGGATTGGAAGGATGGACGAGAAATCTGCAGGCTGGAGAAATAGTTGAACAGGTCTTGAGAGTCGAGGCTCTGAGCGGCGAGAAGATCAACAACATCGTATTCATGGGAATGGGGGAGCCTCTCGCCAATTATCAAAATCTCTTACAGGCAATTGAAATCATCAGAGCGCCCTGGGGCATCGGAATCGGAGCGCGTCATATCACGATTTCGACGAGCGGCGTGGCTCCTCGAATACGTGAATTGGCCGATCAACCGCTCCAGATCCGCCTGGCAGTCTCTCTTCACGCGGCCAGCGACGAGATCCGCCAAAAGGTGATGCCGATCAATCGGAGGTTCAATCTGGCAACCTTGATTGACGCTTGCGCATACTACTGCAAAAAGAAACGCCAGCGAATTACGTTTGAATATATCCTGATCGACGATGTGAACGATGGGCTGGAGCAGGCCATGGAGTTGGCCAAGCTGGCGAGAAGGCTCGACGCAAAAATCAACTTGATCCCTTACAACACTGTCCAGGGCCTAAGCTGGAAGCGTCCGTCCCAAACGCGACAGCAGACGTTTTACCGCGCTCTGCAAAAGAGCGGAGTGGATGCCACAATCAGGCGGGAAAAAGGAAATGACATTGACGCTGCCTGTGGTCAGCTTCGCCTGCAGACGATGCGCGACAAAAGCTTTGCAGGTTCTAATAACCTGAGATAAAAGAACGGCGTATGGCTGATTTCTATGATGAGCCAGAGCGAGCTTGGGACGAATACGATTGGGAGCGGTTCCTGCAACAGCAGGATAGCAAAACAGAACGTTACATGGAACTGTTCGAAAAGTATATCGATGACCCCAACCGTGACCAGATCATCGCTCAAGAGATGGGGTGGACCCATTTGCTTGATCAGCCAGCCGAAGAAGCCGAAGAGATCGAGTTTGAACCCGATTTTGAGGTAGAAGACGAGGGCGAGGAAGAAACTCAGGAAGTCTTCGAATCGCATCCACTCTATCAAAGCGCCTTTTCTCTGACAGTTTGGATTGATCAGCTTTTTGACGAAGTTCCGAGCGTTGCGTCGAGTCCTCTTGGGGTTAAGCTGGCCTCTCATGTGGCAGTCGCAAGCGCCAAACTTGCCGCCGCCCTAAGTGACCATGAAACCGAAGAAATCGGTATGACTATCGCTTACCTGAAGCGGGCGCTTCGAGCAATTTCCACCGCCGTCGAGGCGGCGACTCAGATGAGTAACGAGGGCAGTCTCAAAGCGCGGCAATTTGAGGAGCTCTATGAACGTCTCTTTCAAGTCCGGGACAGCATCATAGTCATGATGGGCGATCTTCGGGCCGAATGGCGAAGGCGTTACGGTTCCTAAGCAAGGATAACCAGGAATTTTGCCGTTGAATGAACTTGACGAACGCGCGTCTAAGCTAGAGGCGGGTCACAGTCCTAATGATGCAGTCGGGCCAGACGACCGTGTACTGGTGCAGCGATGTCAGGCTGGAGATTCGGGCGCCTTTAACGAACTGGTCATCCGTTACCGAAGCAAGGCCTTTATGTTGGTGTACGGAATGGTCCAGAACGAACAAGATGCCTGGGATCTCGCTCAGGAAGGGTTCCTGAAAGCTTGGAAATCGATTCACCGGTTCAAGGCACAGTCTTCGTTTTACACTTGGCTCTATCGGATCATGACCAACGTGACGATCGATTCGCTTCGCCGCAAAGGTGTCCGTGGCGAGGCGGAATTTGACGACCGGATTGCTCCTGCCAACGTGGAACCGGGCTCCCGAACAACACCGTCGGTAGTCCCTCCGCCACACCTGAAACTGGAACAGCATGAAATTCGACAGCGGATTGATGAGGCTATTGCGAAGCTTTCTCCTGAACATCGCGCAGTTATCGTGATGAAGGAAATCGAAGACTTGCAATACAGTGAAATTGCGGAAATTCTCAACTGTTCCCTCGGTACCGTAATGTCCCGACTATTCTACGCCCGGAAAAAACTACAGGTTCTGCTGCGAGACGTGTATGAAAACCTTTGAGCAAAAATTTACCGCCTGGCTCGACGGCATGCTCGGCAGAGACGAGTTGCTGTCCTTCGAAACCAAGCACCCCGCCCTCCATCAAGACAAGGCCGAGTACCTGAAACTGAAGAGCCTGCTCAGAAAGAGTCTACATCGTCGGGAGCTCGAGAATCCCGAATTCTTCAGTTCGCAAATTATGGAGCAGATCAGGCGAGAAGCAGATGCAACGACCAGATCTTCCTGTCGAAGGTTGTTCGGACTGCCTCGGCTGGTATGGGGCGGTATTTGTGCATTGAGCCTGGGTCTCGCTTTATTTTTTACCATGATTCCGCATGCAGATTTTTCTGATCCTCGCGCCAAATATGTGGCTGAAGTTCTAAAGACGACAACCGTGGATCCGAAGGTAAAAGCCACCGTCGAAAACCAAAAAGAGATGACCGTTATCAAGCTCGAAGGTCTCGATAAACTGCCGCCTGAAGAGGATCTGCGCCACTGATTCATTTTCACGAAGTGAAAGCGCGGATCAGGGAGATCGGGTGGCGCAAGGCGAGTGCTCCTGCCCTAACACGAAGATACCGTCGCTTTTATCAGCTGGTCTTCTGTGGAGCGTTGTGTCTTGGGTTCGCTGCGCCCGTCCAAGCCTCGGTCCGTGCATGGGGTTGTCTGCTTTACGCCTCCAACGCAGACACGGCCTTGGATTTGCCACCACCTCTGGCTCATTACGACGTCCCACTCCGCCGTTTTCTTGGATATTCAAATTATCGTGTGATCGCGCAGCGCGAAATTGCGGTTGAAAACCAGGCTGAGAACCTTTTGGTCTCCGCCGGTGCTCTCCAGGTGCTGCTGACGAGCTTGTCCTCTTCGCTCGACGGCAAATATCTAGTCGGGTTGTTGTTCGTGGAAGGCAACAAACAGGTCATGGAAACCCAGGCAAAAGTGACTCAGGGGAGTCCTCTCTTCATCCGCGGTCCCGACTGGCGAGACGGCCAGATCATCATTGTCGTCATGCTTGCACCTAGCCTCAGAAGTTAAGAACAGGGGTCGGGGAGTTCAGAAGGCGCAGCGCCCCGAGAGCAATCCATTTGTGGGAAAGAATCTCAAGAGGATGACGTGACTTGCGGGGTCGTCAATTCAAGGTGACTCCTGAATTCCTGATTCCTGACTTCTGGCTTCTTCCAGGAATAAATCGGTCCCTTTTTCGGTTCATACTGTGATGGGAGAAGAACGGCGGCAGTTTGAAGAGATCTTCCTGCCTTTTCTGGATGCCGCTTACAATCTGGCGCGTTGGATTGTTCAGCACGACCAGGACGCGCAAGATATCGTGCAGGAGGCCTACTTGCGGGCATTTAAAGGATTCCACGGTTTCCGGGGCGGAAACGGCAGGGCCTGGTTGTTGACTATTGTCCGAAATACCGCGTACAGCTGGATTCACAAACATGCTCCGGACGAAAAGCTCGTGCCTTACGAAGAGGAAAAACACGCCGAAATCATCTCATTCGATCAATCCGCGCGGGAAATCACAACCGAAAAGCGGAAAGAATACCTTGAAAATGCATTAGTGCGACTACCTACCGAGTATCGCGAGGTCATAGTCCTCTATGAGCTGGAAGGACTATCTTACAAGGAACTGGCACTGGCACTCGATATTCCCGTCGGCACGGTCATGTCCCGCCTGAGCCGAGGGCGCCGACGGCTGCAACAGGAGTTTACCCAAATTCGGAATGCGGAGGCGGTTAATGGATTGTGAAGAGGTCAGGCAATTGTTAGACCCCTATGTGGACGGCGAACTGGACCTTACGCGCCAACTGGCGATCGAAGCGCATTTGGCAGAATGCAATTCCTGTAGGGAAGCCGCCCAACGGATAACCAGCTGCAGTCGATTTATACGGGTAAATCTGCCGGTTTATAGAGCCCCTCCAGGGCTGAAATCAAAGGTTCGCACCACGCTTGCGAACGAAGACAAGCCGAAGTTTAGATGGTTTAGAGAGCACGGACGCCGATTGGCCTACGCAGCTGCTCTACTCCTGCTCAGCTGCGCTCTTGCTTGGACCTGGCTTACACTTTCCCCGAGCAAGGACAAGGAACTGATCGCTGAGGCCGTCTCGAACCACTCCAGATCGTTGATGGTTTCTCATTTGGTCGATTGCGCTTCCGGTGACCAGCACGCTATAAAACAATGGTTTGATGGAAAGGTGGATTATTCGCCTCCGGTCGCCGATCTCACACAGGCCGGATACACCTTGGTCGGGGGTCGAATCGACATCCTGGAACAGCGGCCTGTCGCAGCAATCGTGTACCAGCATGGGAAAAACTTGCTGAACCTGTTTGTCTGGCCGGCGACAAGTCGAAAAATCGACATGGATGTCCGCTCGGAGCGCGGGTACCACTTCTGCGCCTGGAACCTCGCAGGATTGAATTTCTTCTGCATTTCTGAAATCAGCGCCGCCGATCTTGAGAAATTCGAGGACGAATTGCGGGAAAAAATAAATCTATAAGAGAACGTCAAGAATCATGCCAGGGCCGCAGTAACGAGTTCTCTGCGGTTAAAAAAGCCTGGCTAACGAAGGCGGATCAGCGGCGGTGAATTGCCAGGTAGGTAATTCGCTGGATTCTCAGTTTCCGTTGGTGGACTCTTTGCAGGAATTCAGCCTTATGGAGAAGAACGAGCGCATTCGCTCCTTTCTGTGCCGCAGACTGCCGGGCGCTTTTGATTGCGGAAGAGAGCTGCTCCCCGACCTCTGCCACGACGGTTACAATTTCTAAGCGATCATACAGGCCCTGCGGAAGACTTCGCAATTCTTGAAGCTCCGTTTCCGGAATGGCAGGATAGACTATGGGCTGGGGCTGAGGGGAATGGTGTATCGCGCATCCGGCGACCGTGAGGTAAACCGCCAGAAACGCGCTCAGGTAAGAACACCCGCAATGATTCAATCGAGAGGAACGCAAGTTCAGTCCTCGCGCTTGAACGCGGTCCAACTTCAGCTCTTGAAATGCCTGCTGGACCAGAGCTTTACCAGCCGATGTCATAAGTCCTTTCGCCTGTATGAGACTTCGCCGGCAGAGCACGCCATTGCTACGCAGCGATTATTCTTTTCAATTCTATCGGTTGTCATGACTAGTCGCC